>JAFZZD010000214.1 GCA_017615955.1 Victivallales bacterium | reverse complement strand
CCTGCGGGCACTAGCCGCTTCGCGGCTTTCATTTACCTACCCATACGGGGAACATAGCACATTAAAAACATTCACTGCATATTGCGAATGCCAAAAAGTTTGCTAGAATATGCTCAAGCATGAAAATGTATTTGTATCAACAATATTCAACAAAAAGGAAGCAAGCAAATGAAGAAATACTTCACTTTGATTGAGTTGCTGGTGGTGATCGCGATCATCGCCATTCTGGCGGCAATGCTGCTGCCCGCATTGAGCAAGGCAAGGGAAAAGGCAAGGGTCATCTCCTGCACCAGCAACATGAAGCAGGTGGTGTTCGGATGCATACAGTACTACATGGACTGGGATGACTATATCCTTCCATACGAAAACTCCTTGCATAACATGGATCCCAACAACCAGGATACCGCTGGCCTTCCATGGACGATTTTCGCGGCTCCATACATCAGCGGCGGCGAAGCCAAGAATTCCAATGGTGCCGTAGCCACACGGTGGGGTGCTCTTCCATCCGAATGGGCAAAAGGAGTTTTCCACTGCCCATCATTCTATGCCTTGCCAACCATGTGGTGGACACCGCAATATGGAATACCCACTTATGGCATAGGCGGAAAGGGAACTGGCACAAACTACAGGGCAACCTGGTATGCACAAGAGGTCAAATATCCATCCGAAATGGGTTATATCTTTGAAACCTGCAACACATCGTTGTCCACTGACTATTATACATCCTCTTACAAGGGACGCCACACGTTCTACAACTCGACGACCAATGCCGAAGGCAGAATAAGCCAGCTGGACACAGTCAGGCACAATGGCGTATGCAACATAGCCATGTTCGATGGCCATGTGGAGACAAACTGGTCATTGGAAAGCATCAAGACCGCCGGTGCCGCAAAGGTTCCACCAATGTACGAGAAGAATCCAGAATTGAAGCACGAGAACTTCAAACCATAACACTTGCTCACATTGCAAGACAGGGGCGACAGACTTATCTGCCGCCCCTGTTCTGTTTCAGCCTTGGTTGTTGCTGGCTGGCGCCGTCCACCGTCATCTGCAAAGTTATTTTATTAAAATACTCTTGCAAATGCCCAAAAGTTTGTTAGAATATGGGCAAGAATGAAAGTGTATTCACAATTATAAACAAGAAGGAAACTCGCAATGAAAAGATTCTTCACATTGATTGAGCTGCTGGTGGTGATTGCAATCATCGCCATACTGGCGGCAATGCTGCTGCCCGCCTTGAGCAAGGCAAGGGAGAAGGCCAGGGTCATCTCCTGCACCAGCAACATGAAGCAGGTGGTGTTCGGCTGCATACAGTACCACATGGAGTGGGAGGACTTCATTCTTCCATACGAATGTTCCATACATGGGCAGGATCCCAACTACGCGGATGGTTCAGGTCTTCCGTGGTCAATTTACGCCGCACCATACATCAGCGGCGGCGAAGCCAGGAATTCCAATGGCGCCGTAGCCACACGCTGGGGAGCTCTTCCAGCCGAATGGGCAAAGGGACTTTACCACTGCCCATCAGCATTCGCCTTGCCATATTACTGGTGGACACCACAATATGGAATACCCACATACGGCATCGGCGGAAAGGGAACCGGCACAAACTACAGACCAATCTATTACGCGTATGAAGTCAAGGCGCCAAGCCAGCTGGGATACATCTTCGAGACATGGAACAACACATTGTCAACTGAATACTATACCACTTCTAAAGGGCGCCACACATTCTACAACTCCACAACCAACGCGGAAGGCAAAATATCCCAATTGGACACCATCAGGCACAATGGCGTATGCAACATAGCCATGTTCGACGGCCATGTGGAGACAAATTGGTCATTGGAAAGCATCAAGACCGCCGGCGCCGGGAAAACTTATCCAATGTACGAGAAGAACCCTGAGCTAAAGACTCACGAGAACTACAAGCCATAACGCTTGCTTACATTGCAGGACAGGGGGCGTTGCAAAACCCATTTATGTGAGCGCCGAAGCGGCGCTCACTCATTTGGCCAACCCGTGCGGGAAGTCAGGGGAATATGATTTGCATTTACAAATATTCTAAACTAAAAAAGGAAACTCGCAATGAAAAGATTCTTCACATTGATTGAGCTGCTGGTGGTGATTGCGATCATCGCCATTCTGGCGGCAATGCTGCTGCCCGCATTGAGCAAGGCAAGGGAAAAGGCCAGGATAATCTCATGCGCCAGCAACATGAAACAGGTGGTGTTCGGCTGCATACAGTACTATATGGAGCACGAGGACTTCATTCTTCCATTCGAATCCGCCATACATGGGCAGGATCCCAACTATCTTAATCCACAGAAAACTGAAGAAGTGGGGCAAAGCCTTCCGTATTCGATATTTGCAGCTCCATACATCAGCGGTGGCGAAGCCAAGAATTCCAATGGAACCGCCGCCACGCGCTGGGGCGCTCTTCCAGCCGAATGGGCAAAAGGAGTTTACCACTGCCCGGCCGCAATAGCACTGCCATATTACTGGTGGACACCACAGTATGGAATACCGCAATACGGCATCGGCGGAAAGGGGACAGGCAGCAACTACAGACCAATCTATTATGCCCACGAAGTCAAAGGTCCAAGCCAGCTGGGCTATATCTTCGAGACCTGGTACAACACATTGACAAGCGAGTATCAAACCACTTATAAGGGATCTAACTCTTTCTACAACATTTCAACCAACGCAGAAGGCAAAATATCACAATTGGACACCGTCCGGCACAATGGCGTCTGCAACATTGCCATGTTTGACGGCCACGTGGAGACAAGCTGGTCGCTAAATAGCATCAAGGCAACTGCTGGGCCGTATGCAAACCAGCAGAATGCATATCCAATGTACGAGAAGAACCCCGAATTAGGGCCTCACATGAACTACTACCCGTAGGCAATTGGCTTATTATGCGCCCGCAGCAACAGCTGCGGGCTTTCTTTTATCCCCCCGAGACAATTTCAAAACTATCGCGCCAAGCCGCAAACTGTCGGAGCCGCTGGCTTCAGCCAGCGGAAAAGGCTTGCAATGCCAATAGTTTTGCATTTACATCCCCCTATTGCTTCTTTGCAGGGAAAATAAGGCACAGCACCGCACACGCCGCCATCACGGGGATCGTGCTGCCGCAGGGCAGATTCAACTTCAAGGCTATCCTGTACAGAATGAAGCCTATGCCCCAGAGCACCAGATTCCTTGCCACATATTCCCGCCCCTCGTAGGAGCGTTTCAGCACCAGGGTGTCCACGATCTGCACCGTAATCATTGGCACAAACACAGAACCTATCAGATAAAGAAAGTTCTCGAATGCACTGGTATTGCAGAATATCGCCAGCAACACACCTATCACACACACCACAGCCGCCACCAGCTTGCGCGGCAGACTTGACAATATGCTCTCGCTGCTGACTGCGGCGGAATACACGTCCAGGAACGTTGTGGTCACAGTTGAAAGCACCACAATCAGAACGGCCCCCAGGCCAAGTCCCGCCTTTACCATGATTGCGGCGATTTCAGTCTCGCCAGAATAAATGGCTGCGGCCATGCCAATGATGTACATCCAGCAGGACACCACAAAGTAAACCGCCGAACTTGCCAGGCTGCTGAGTTGTGGACGCCTTGAATTGCTGGTATAGTCCGCTATCAATGGCAGCCAGGAAACTGGCATTGCAATGGACAGTTCCAGCGCGTCACCGAAACGCAACGCCTCTCCGCCGCTTGCCGCACCGTTGCCGCCAAACACCAGCCTGGACAACACTATGGACAGTCCGAACAGCAATACCACGGTCACGATATTGAGTTTTTCAAAGACGCCGATTCCTGCGAACACCCATACCAGAATCAGTGCGCCGATTATGACAGCCCACACCCACTTGCCGCAGGAGAATGCGTACGCCACCTGTGATGATGCCGCGCCAGCCGCAATCATGACCGCAGTCCATCCCACCAGTTGCAGCACGTTCAATGTAGCAAATACCTGCCCTCCCCTCTGACCGAAGGTGAGCTTTGCCGTCTCCATTGCGCTTCTGGTGTATCTTGCGCCCAGAAGTCCCGCGCAATGCAATAGAATGCAGCCGATTACATGCCCTATGACGATGGCGGCGGTGCCCTTGAGCATCCCCAATGGGGCGAACAGGGTGCCTGTCAGGATTTCTGCGATTGAAACTGCGGCGCCAAACCAAATCAAACTGTCGCCGAACACGCTGGTCTTCTTGTTCTTTTCTGTCATCCTTTTTCTCCCGCCAGCGTTGGGGAGTGGCAAAACATATATGAAAATACGTTCCTGGCTTCCTACGCTGACATTACTCAGTTCAGGTTCTTGGGTGTGATCTCAGCCGCGCTTCAGGCGCAGCACCCCAGGGAATTGTGCGCCCCTAAACAGGGCGCACCCATATTGTGCGCGG
>JAFZZD010000026.1 GCA_017615955.1 Victivallales bacterium | reverse complement strand
CACATAAATACAAAAAATGAAACCGATAATACACATAGACGGGCTTAAACGGCATTACATGATGGGCGACACCTTGGTTGCCGCCCTGGATGATGTGTCGTTGGATGTGCGCCCTGGCGACTTTCTTATGATAGTCGGCAGCTCAGGCTCAGGCAAGTCCACGCTGATGCACTTGCTGGGATTGTTGGACGTGCCCACTGATGGTCTGATGAGCATCAATGAGGCGAGCATTTCAGAATGCAGCGAGGCGCAGTTGTCTTGGATGCGAAACGAGCATATTGGCTTTGTGTTCCAGTCCTTCAATCTGCTGAATGACCTGACCGTGGTGGAAAACATCGCCTTGCCTCTTGTGTATCGCGGCATATCGCGCAAGGTGCGGCAGGAACGGGCCACTGAACTGGCCAAGAAACTGGGGTTGGGGAAGCGTCTCAAGCACCATCCCAAGGAATTGTCTGGCGGGCAGTTGCAGCGTATTGCAATCGCCAGGGCGTTGATTGGCGAGCCTGACATCATACTTGCCGATGAACCCACTGGAAACCTGGACAGTGCCACCAGTGCCGAGATCATGCAGATCCTCTATGATCTGAATGCGCAGGGGCATACCATCATCATGGTCACCCATGACCCCAAGCTGGCGGACCAGGGCACCAGGAAAGTCACCTTGCTTGACGGCAAGATCATTGAGGACGTGCCTGGAAAGCGTAAGCCGCCTGAACCAGAAAAGTGCCAGGAGGCAACGAAGACCTACACAAAGCGCAGCGGCGTCAGCGCATTGGACCTGGTGCGAATCGGCATCAACGAGGGGCTGCTTGCCCACCAGATGAGGACATTCCTCACAATGCTGGGAATAATCATCGGCATTTCATCCGTGATTGCCATGTCCAGTTTCTCCCTGGGCAGCAAGAAGAAGCAGGCGGACCAGATACGCGCATTGGGCGCGAATCTGGTAAGGATTGTGGACAAGCAGTATGAGAACGAGCGCCTGGTGGAGGCACGTGTCAGGGGCTCCATGGGCTTGAGCCGGCAGGATTTGGCGGCATTGCGCTCTGGCATACCTGACATAGAGAAGGCGGCCTGTGTCCGCGAGGTAAAACTGAATGTGGTTCATTCGATGGCTGGCGTGCTATCGCCACGTGTGCTAGGTGTGCAGGGTGACTATCTTGAGGTTAACAATCTGGCGCTCAGCGCGGGGCGTTTCTTTGATGCGGGCGACTGGGCAGGCAGCACACGCAACATAGTGCTTGGACATACCATTGCCAAAAGCATAATAGAGGCGAAGAAAAACAACGACCTCATAGGGGAAACCGTGCTTTTGGGCGGCAATCCATTCACGGTGGTGGGTGTGCTGGAGGAAAAGGCGATGGATGTAGATGAACTGGAGGCCACTTCCATCAGCGATCCAAACAGGGACATTCTCATGCCATTGGAAACATTGCTCACGAGAACCTCATATTTGGACTTGCGCAGCGAGGTAGATGAAATACAACTGCAACTCACTACGGAGGATAGCCTTGCCAGGGCAGGACGCGCAATACGCGCAATCCTGGGCGCGACGCATGGGGGCTTGACCGACTATGACATGGTCATTCCTATGGACCTGCTGAAGCAGAAACAGCAGTCACAGCGCCTGCTGGACATATTGACCATCATCATATCCTCTATTTCAATTGTGGTCGGCGGCATAGGCATCATGAACATTATGCTTGCCTCCGTGACGGAGCGGGTGCGTGAAATCGGCATCAGGCGTGCAATTGGCGCCACAAAGATGGACATAATGCGGCAGTTCCTGACGGAGTCAATGACCATATCGGTGACTGGCGGCATTTTCGGCGTGATCTTGGCTGGAATGGTGGTGGTCGTCACCTGCCATTTCATAGTGCTGCCTGTGGTGTTCAGCCTGCCATTGCTGGGAATAGCGGTGCTTGCCTCCACGCTGACAGGACTGATATTCGGAATATACCCGGCATATCAGGCCGCCAACAAGAATCCTGTGGATGCATTGAGGAGTGAATAAATGAAAGCTTTTCTTCTCTTTCTTATAGTGCTTGGCTTTGCCTTTGCGGACGAAAAGGCAGAAGGCGTAAAGAAATTCTCGCTGGATGAATGCATAGCATACGCCATGGAGCATTCTCCCACATTGGCGAAGCAAAACCTGACTGTGATGAACCAGAAGCTGCAGACTGTCATAGAGCAGGCTGCATTCGATTTCAAACTCAACGGCGGCTATACTCAGCATGCCCAGGCGGGTACTGGTGACACGTCAGTGACATTGAGCAAGGAATTCGAGAACGGATTTGACGTGAAGAGCTGGGTGAGCAGCGTCCGCGAGAATGGCGTCGGTGTCAAATCCTCATACGTGGCCGTGCAGGTGTCCAAGTCCATTCTGGGCAGTGGCAGGGCTGCTGAGGTTCGCTATAATCTGGATGCCAGCATGCTGGATGAGATCAGCACATACAACACCTGGAACAGGGCTCGCAGAAAACTGGCGCAGGATGTGAAGGTGGCTTATTACGGCATCATCCAGGCGCAGCAGTCCCTGCTTGTGAAGGAGCGTGCCTTGAAGAATGCCGAGCATACCCTGGCATTGACCAAGGAACGCGAAAAGCCATTGGACATAATGACGGCGCAGATCAGGATACCTGAAAATGAACTGGCGGTCAACACTGCGAAGAGGGCAATTCTCAATGGTCTGGATTCACTGAAGGAACTCATTGGCATGGAAGTGACGGAGCCATTAGACATAACGGGAAATTTTGACTACCAGGTCAAGGACCAGGATTTGAAGAAAGACCTGGAGTTCGCGCAGGAGAACCTGGAGACATTCATAAACAACAGGCTGGAGCGTCGCAAACTGACGATGCAGGAGAAAATCTACGACAACAAGACCATTCCCGATGTGAAGTTGTCAGCCACCCATTACAAGTATGGCGATGGCGACGGATTCAACTTTGAAGGCAGGGAAGAGCAGGTCATAGCACTCAACTTCACTTGGAATCTAGGGCGCAACGCGGAACTGGCAAGGTTGCAGACCAGCCGAAACAAGCTGGAATCAAACCAGCATGACTATTTCATTTTGCAGCAGGAACTTAGGACATCGGCAACTGGTTACCACAGAAGGCTCGTGGAATCGGCAGAGGCAGTCCGTCTTCAGGAAAGCATCTGCGATTTCCAGAAGCGCAAGGAGGAACTCTACAAGGACAAGTGGGAAAACGGCGAAATCGACATTCTGGAACTAGTCCGTACCCAGACCGACCTGGAAAATGCATACGTGACATTGATTGAAAAGAAGATAGCATACCTGCAATTGCTGGCGAATTACGAATACACTGTAGGTAGAATGTAGCGACGGCGTCCCCGCCGTCGCACAAAAAGGATGGCAGCACTATGAAGTTGGGAACATTGTTTCAGGATGGCGCGGTGTTTCAGCGCCGCATTTCCATACCAGTCTGGGGAACAACGGACGGCAATTGCCCGCTGAAGGCAAAGTTTGCCGATGTGGAGATATGGGGGCGCTCCGCTTTGGACGGCTCATTCATGCTGCGTTTCCCACCAATGGAGGCGGGCGGTCCTTATACGCTGGCCATAAGCAACATGAGGACTGGCGACAAGGCGGAAATCAGCGACGTGCTTGTGGGCGAGGTATGGCTTGCGTCCGGGCAGTCCAACATGGCGTATAAACTTGGCACGGACTGGGCGCGTTCACCCATGCCAGCCAGCGGCCAGCGGGTGAACATGCTTCAGAACAAGGAGTTCAGCAGCCTGAATCTGGAGCCTAAGAGGTTTCGCTACATTTCAGTTCCAGTTTCACAGACGGGCGCAATGGAGGGAACATTCCATGGTGCATGGCACAGGATTACACCTGGCACTGCGGCGAATGTGTCTGCAGTGGCGGCTTGGTTTGGATATTATATAAAGGAAAAGCTGGATGTACCAGTGGGCTTGGTTATAACTGCATACGGCGGCAGCACGGTGGAGACATGGACCAGCCGCTCCGCGCTTATGCGCAATCCCGTGATGAGGCCATTGATGGAGGAGATTGACGGGCTTTCCACCAGTCCCAAAGCCTGGGGCATCAACACGGATAAGAATGACTTCGAATGGGGCCAGGACGATGATGTGCCGGAGAACCTGGGCTTTGCCAAAGGATATGCCAATCTTGACTACGATGACAGCGAAGCAAAGCCATTCATGGTGCCAGGCAGTTGGAAATTGCAGAAACTGGCTGGCAACGGCGTGATTTGGGGGCGCAGGAGAATCAGCATCCCGAAACATTGGGAAGGCAAGGAACTGCTGCTGCATCTAGGCGGCATTGACAAGACGGACATCACATATTTCAATGGCGTGGAGATTGGCAGGACAGGACAAGGACATGAAACCTGTTATTGGGACAGCACACGCGAATATACAATCCCTGGCAATCTGGTGCATGAAGGCGAGGCGATATTGGCTGTTCGCGCCTATTCTGCCTTCTGCGACGGCTCCTTCAATGGCTCTCCATATACATTTTCACTGGAATTGAATGATGGCAGCAATGAGCGGATTTCCCTGGCTGGCGAATGGAAACTGCTGGTGGAACTGGAACTTGGGGACATAGTGCCAGTAAAACTGGAATCGCAATATGGCGTCAGCAACCACAATACTCCCGCAATGCTCTTCAACAGCATGCTTCGTCCACTCATTCCATACGCCATCAGAGGCGTCATCTGGTATCAGGGCGAAAACAATGCGCATACAATGGAGGATGCAAGGATGTACTGCGACAAGTTGTCGTGCATGATAGACGACTGGCGCTTCCGTTGGGGGCAGGGCGATTTCCCATTCCTGCAAGTGCAATTGGCCAATTACCAAGAGGCGGCTGACTATGACCAGGACGCGCTTTGGGCGATGCTGCGTGAGAAGCAGGGTGAAGTCTGCAAGAGAATGGCGAATGTATATATGGCAAGTGCCGTTGATGTGGGCGAGGAGGTGGACGTGCATCCCCAGGACAAGAAGTCCGTGGGCTACAGGCTGGCGCAGAATGCGTTCACCAATGTCTATCGTCTGCAGTCCACTCCAGGTGAAGGGCCTGTTTACGAAAGATGCGAGACTTGCGGCGGAAAGATGCGGCTTGTGTTCAGTTCATCGAATGGGCTATGCCTGAAGGGAGAGCATCCAGAACGCGCATTTGTGGTTGCTGGCGAGAACCGTGTGTTCCTGCCTGCTGACTTTGTGCAAGTTCAGGAGAATACATTGCTGGTGGCCTCAAGCAAGGTGCCCAATCCCAGGGCGGTTCGCTATGCCTGGGCGAACAATCCCAGCAGCGTGCTCTACAACAGCGCCGACATGCCGGCATCCCCATTCCGCACAGACAGCTATTTTATCTAGTGAGGTAATTGCAAAACTATTGGAAAGACATACCTTTTCCGCTGGCTAAAGCCAGCGGCTCCGATAGTTTGCGACTTTGCGCCATAGTTCTAGTGTCAAAAACACAATGCATAATGACATAAAAATAAGGTTGCTGGATACAGAAACAGAACAACCTGATGCATTGCCGCTTCTTGCGCGTTGCTTTCCTGACTACTGGGAGCAGACCGCCGCCAGAAACAAGGTGTTCCCTTTTGACGAGATATCCTTTGGTGCTTTTCATGGCGATGAAATAGTGGGGCATTGCGGCATAATTCCTTATGCCATATCCGATGGGGCAGGGGGCACTTATTTGTTTGGAGGAATAGCGTCAGTTGCGGTTGCGCCAGAAGAGCGAGGGCAGGGCATAGCAAGGAATCTTTGCCTTTTTGCAAAGGACTGGGCCGCAAAAAATGGCTATGATTCACTGCCGCTTTACACTGGCAAGGACAGGGTTTATGAGAGTGCGGGCTGGCATGGGTACACATCCACGCAGCCAAGACAAATTGTATTTCCAAACGAATACCTGCAAAAGGCATCCACAGCAGTAAGCGGAAATGAATTGCCAGGCAATGTACGTGCGCGATTCATCGAGTTGTACGAAAGACAGGACTTCTGCGGCAAGGTCTTGCGGGGTAAGAATCGTGAATATCTTGGCTGGAAGCGTATCTTCCAGGATCCAGCGCACCGCTTTGCTTATGGCGATGGCATAACCGCCATTTTCTTCGATGACACATTGGCAGAATGTTTTGCGGAAAATGATGTCCCTGGCATGGACATCTGCCGTTTTCTGGCGCAGTATGCTGTCAATGGTGAATTGATATGCGCATTGCATGACACATCGCCGATCTGGAAGGCACTCGTCAATTGTGGCTGCAAAAGCCTGCCTTGCGACAAGGACGTCATGCACGGCGAGCACCAGATGACACTGGACCTCTCGCCTTCATGCCCACACCACAACAGGTTGATCCATTACTCCCTGGTGGATAAGTTCTAGGAGCAAGCATTCAAATGGACTTGACAATCGAGCATCGTTTGAGCGAACTTGAGGGCAAGCGCAAATGGCGCAAGGTGTATTTCGCCTTTGCCGCGCCTGGATATGTCTTGTGCCTGTTTTACACTTTTCTATGCATTTGGGCTGGCATCCAGTTGGTAGAGGTACGTATATTCCCTATCACGATTGCCGTGCTTTTTTCAATTGGGCTATTGCGAAATTGGCCCAGGACCTGGAGAATGTACCGCGAACTGTTCAGACGCCAGGGGGCATTTGAGCATCCAACGGTCATTCATTTGACTGACAATTTCATTGAGACATCATGCGGAGAGAACCACAGCAAGTATGAGTACAGCCTTTATACCCATTATTTCTGCATGAAGGAGTACATTGCACTGTTGCACAAACGCACTCTCGTGAACGTTTTCGACAGAAAGGATTTCTCTGACGGCGGCAAGGAATGGATGGCATGCCTGGAGGCCAGCGGTGTGAAGAAAAAGTGCTTCTGGGACTTTAGACGCTGGTGGCTGGCGCTGTTTTTCCTTCTGGCGGTGGTTTTCATGCTGACAATTCCCTGCCACGCCAACGATGCCAATTCTGAATGGTGCCGTGAGAAGGCAGCGCGTACGGCATGTGTCAGCTACCTGAAAATGACAGGTCTAGGCCTGATGCTCTATGCGGATGACAACGATTTGCATTATCCACCGAACTTGAAGACACTTGTTGATAAGGAATACTTGGAAAAAATGCATTGTCCAGGCACAGGATATGAATACAGATATGTCCATTATCCTAAACTGTCTAATGAGAATGCCGCCAACAAGCCCATCGTGATTGAGGATATTGGAAGCCACTGGAAGAAGAAAGGCCTGTTTGGCAAGCGCATTTTTCTGACATCCATTCTGTTTGCAGACGCACATGTCATGACCTTGGATAATCTCTGCGACTACATGGACATCTACGAACAGTATGGGAAGTTCCTTTCAGAAGAGGAGGCGCAGGTGCTGAAGGAATGCTGTGAAAAATGGGACAAAGAATGCGATAATTTCACACAGCCTTGTGATTCTCAAGACTAGCAACATGACTGGCAAGAATACATCCAACATTCCCTTAATTCTGCTGATCATCTATATAGTGGAGGCGGTTCTGCTTGGCATTGCCCCCGTTGACCGCAGTGTATGGTGGGCGGAGAACCTGACCGCGTGGATACCCATTGCGGTATTAGTCCTGATGTATTGGCGAGGCATGCGTTTCTCCAATACAGCCTATAGCCTTATGTTCGTGTTTTTTGCGATGCATACCATAGGCGGGCACTATACTTTCGAGCACGTGCCCATGGGCGCAATCACACGCCTCTTCGGCTTTGAGCGCAATCACTTTGACCGCATCTGCCATTTTCTGGTGGGCTTGTTTGCCTTCCCGACATTGGAATATCTGGAGCAAAATGGTCTTGTGAAGGGCAGGCGACTGCTTTGCCTGCTGACCGTAATGAGCATCTTCGGATTTGCCGCCATATTTGAACTGATTGAATGGTGCTATGCCGTATTTGCCAATGCCCAGTCCGGCACGCTGTTCCTCGGCTCCCAGGGCGACATCTGGGATGCGCAGAAGGATATGCTGGCAGATGGCCTTGGCGCAATCTGCACCAGTGTCGTCTATTGTATAATGCGGCCAGCTGCAACGCGGACTGAAACAGGCGTAAAATAATACTCAATGAACAATTGGAGGCAAATATGAACAAGGCAAGAATAATCGCGGACGGTGGCATTGCCATACTATTGCTGATCGTGGCACTTGCTTTGGGAAATGCTGCTTGCATGAACACCAGGACATTGAAGGTGGATTACGGCACTTCCCAACTGTATTCAGTGGCAGAGATTGACCAGGCTATTGCGGCATTGAAGGAAGATTTCAATAAAATGGCTGGTTGCAGGCTGTATTCGCTTACATTCGCTGGTGACAAGAGATGCCAAAAGGAACTGGAGCACGCGAACAAAAAACGCAAGGCAAATGAACTCTACACAGATTGCATAGTCCTCAATTCAGTGTTTAGGGCACCAGTGGCTGGTGGCGGCGCATGGGAGCCAAACGAACTGTACCACTGGAGTTGGATTATTGTAAAAACTGGCAATGGCCCCTGGATTGTCATCAACAAGGGTTATGCATGACAGGAACTTAGGATAGTCCGAAGCCGAAAATGACAAATGCCTCCTTCAGAGCATACGTGAATGCAACGGTGCTTCGCCTGTGGCGAATGCAGATGGTTTGCCTGCCTGTAATATTTTTGGCGCCTGTTGGTCTGCTTTTGACTTGGGAAACAAGCTTATGTCTAAGACTTTTCTTCCAGGTGATTGCTCTTGTTGCAATCCTGGTGAATTTTTATTGTCTTAGCAAGGCAAGGAAACTTGCATGTCCAAAATGCCACAAGAAGATCGCATATCTTCTGCTTGATCCCTCCTATTCGAAGACGGGCAGTCCTTGGTTGCTGCCTAAAGGTCTGCCGCAGGAAATGCATCAATGCCCTTATTGCCATGCGGATTGGGAGCTGGCTGAACAGGAACAGCGCAGATGAAACTACTTCATTCCTTCATCCGATTGAAAACACCGTTGAAATGACAATCGACTGGTCAAGATATCCTGGGCTGCCGGAACCGCCTGTAGTTCCGGAATGGCGCGACACGCCTGAACGTGAGGCGTATTGGCGCGAACATGAAGCTATACCAGACTATTGCCACCGCAAGACAGGCTGGCTGCTTCTGATGGTTCTGGATGTTGTTCTGACTTTGGCGCTTCTGTTCATTCTTAAGCAGAACTACAAGGAAAAAGCGCTTTTTAGCGATGTGCCCTTCAGCGGCCTGGTGATATCGTGCCTGGCAATTGCTTTGGAGATGCTGATACCTTCTTTCCTGATATGGTTTGTTATAATGAGGCTTCTGAAACTATGGCGGGAACTTCTCCTTGCGCGAAAATACGGCTTCTGGATACTGCGGCTCAGGCGACCAGATGTGAGCAGGGAAATCGCCGCCATTCTTGATGCACGCCCATCATTTGACCGACAGGCGTTCCTGGCAATGTGGCCTACGCCAAAACACGCTGAATGCGCGGCCAGACTGCTTGACAATGCCCGTGACTACTGGAAACCCGTCGGCATGATGCTCTATCCCAACGACCCTGTACTCTTTTTCTTCTTTGGAAGACGTTTTCCATTCCGCAAAGCCAGGATGATAGAGCCGCCAGGCGACTTCTGGGACGACTTGGTCTGGGATCTCCATGCCTCAAATGAGATAGCAAACATCGACAAGTCCTCCACACTGGCTGAATTGGTGGAATGCCTGACTGTGAATAAATAGAGGCAGAAGAATTGCCTGCCAACCATGCCATTTATGTATAATGTTTCAGTATATTTGAAATTATCTATCACAATATTGCATTTTATATTTCAATTATTATTTTATTTTATATAAAAATATATTATTATAATCATTTTTAATAATATCTATAAAATTGATTTTATAATTTGACAATGCCAATATCAAGTGCATATTATGCCCATTACAAAATACAGGCAACTGAAAAAACACACGGGGCATGACATGGCGAAAGACAGTAAGACGGGACAGGTAAAGGACACTGTGGCAAAACTCTATTTGCAGAATCCGGAAATTGTGGCGGATCTTTTCAATGCATTCACATTCAAGGGCGAGAAACGGGTTTTGCCTGAAAAGCTGCGTCCATTTCCAACAGAAGATGCGGCAATGAAGTTGGATGCGGATGGCGAGGAAACAACTGGGCTGCTTCGGCGTGATCTTTCATATATCGCTTATGCTGATGACAATGCGATGTATTTTCTGGGGATTGAGGTTCAGAGCAGGATTGACTGGACCATGCCTCTGCGCGTTATGAGCTATGATGCCGCCAAATACCAATACCAAGTTAATTTGCAAAAGGGTAGGGGGAGGAGAAAATTGTTGCCTGTGTTCACGCTTGTACTCAACTTGAGCAAAGGCCCCTGGACGGGACCTCGCTCACTTCATGATATGATGGGTGGCGTTGATGAGAAGCTCAAGAAAGTCGTTCCAGACTATCAAATCAACATAGCAGATCCATATACAGTGGATGAAAAAACACTAGACATGCTCTATACAGAAATCAAAGATGTGCTAATTTACTTCCGTGCATCAAGGGACAAGGAGGGATTCTTGCGCTTTCTTGAGAAAATGCACGATGTTTCCCTTTCCGAAAAGGCGGTCATGGTGCTCAATACATATTTGAATACGAAACTTGAACCTCAAACAAATGGGAGGAAGACGAAAATGTGCGTGGCATGGAAATATTTTAAGCAGTGGGCGATGGACAAGGGAGAAAGAAAGGGGCTTCGCAAAGGCCTTCGCCAGGGACGCGAGGAAGGACGCGAGGAAGGACGCAAAGAGATTCAGAAAAATGTTGTACTGGAGGCACTGCACATCAATCTGGATTATGGCACTATCCAAAAGCTGACTGGATTTACTTTTGAGGAAATTAAGGAAATTGCCGCCATGGCAAAGGCATGAAGATGTTTTTTTGTCAGTCAGAAAATTGGCGGAGTCCCTTATGTTTTAGTTGATTAATATTGGCTTGCAATTCAAAATCGAGGAAGAATTACAATGGGAAGGCAGACTGTAAAGTACGGTGCAGACGAATTGATGGAACTGGTGGATGTGTTCAACGTGTCAGAACAGGCGCAGGCCAAGATACGCGCGATTTTGGCAGAGGAGAAAAATCCACCAAATGCAGGTAACTTTTTCCGTTATTACAACGAGCGAAGCAAGACCGTGGAGTTTGAAAGGGAGTTTGCCGCCCATGTGGGCATCAAGAACGTGCTTGCTGTGAACTCCGGCACAAGTGCGCTGATTGCGTCCCTGGTGGCGGCTGGCATTGGTCCTGGTGACGAGGTCATCATTCCCGCATATACTTTCTTTGCCACAGCGTCGGCAGTGGTTGTCGCAAAGGCGATACCTGTGATATGTGAAATCAATGAATCGCTCACAATGGATCCGGATGCGTTTGAGGCATTGATTGGCCCTCGTACAAAGGCGGTCATCCCTGTGCACATGCTGGGAATGCCCTCTGAAATGGACAGAATCTGCGAGATTGCAAAGAAGCACAATCTGGTTGTCATCGAGGATACCGCCCAGGCATGCGGCGGAACATACAAGGGCAGATACCTGGGCACATGGGGCGATTTCGGCTGCATTTCCCTGGACGCGTACAAGGTCATCGGCAGCGGAGAAGGTGGTATTGTCATGACGGACAATGACTGGTATTTCACCCGTGCCCAAAGCTACCACGATACAGCGGCATGCTGGAGACCAGACCGTTTTGGCAAGGAACGCCAGGAAGGCGAGCTTTTCTGCGGCGAGAACTATCGCATGAGCGAATTGTCCGCAGCAGTTGCCCTGGCACAGCTGCGCAAACTGGACTGGATCAACAGCACATGCCGTTCGATCTGCGCCAAAATCAAGGCGAATGTACAGTTGCCAGCGGGCGTGAAATGGCAGAAGCCCAATGATGAAAATGGTGTCTGCGGATACAATCTGGGACTTACATTCGAGGACCAGGACTTTTCGCTTCGCGCCCAGAAGACGGGCATTGTTGGCGGAAATGCATTGGACAATACACGCGGTGTACGCAACTGGCACATGGCATGGTACTGGGAACACATCATTGAGGAAAAGGCGGCAACTGCGGACGGCTGCCCCTTCAGCTGCCCGCGCGCTGCTGGTCATCCACGCTATACCAAGGATTCCTGGCCAAAGACAAAGGACATAATAATTCGTACAGGTCTCATTCAGGTCAATCCATTTATGACTGCGGATGATGTGGATGCAATCATAGAGAAAATCAACACGGAGCTTCCAGAATGCTGAAGATATGCCCTCTTATAGATTTGTTTTTCACCGAAGATGATTTGGCTACACGTGCCGCAAAGATTGCGGATTGTGGCTATTCATTCGTAGAAACATGGCTTGGCGCGGATGCCTCGCAGCTAAAGCAGATCAACAATGCTGGCATTCAGCTTGTCAGCATTGTGATGAATTTTGCGACTGATGCGCCAGTGGCTCCGATAAACCCCGAAAACAGAATGCGCTTTCTGGAAAGGATGGATGCAATGGCGGACAGCGCACTTGCGGCGGGTTGCAGGCAAGGCATCGTGACTGCAGGGCAATGCGTGGAAGGCCTTTGCTATCAAACGCAGAGGGCCTCTCTTGTGGAAAGCCTGGCTGAGGCTGGCGAGATGCTTTCCAAGCGAGGTTTTTCAATAAATCTGGAACCCCTCAACACTGAAGTTGACCACGCTGGATATTTCCTGGCCTCGCCAATAGAGGGGCTTGCCATAGTGAAGGAAGTCGGTCTTGACAATGTGAAAATGCTCTATGACATATATCACATGACAATCATGACAGGCAACCAATTTGAGTTCATAACCCACAATATCTCCAGAATCGGGCATTTCCATGTGGCCGGCGTACCTGGCCGTCATGAACCCAAGAATGGCGAGACAAATTATCCATTCCTCCTTCAGGGGATAGAGCAGGGCGGCTATGACGGATATGTGGGGCTGGAATACTTCCCGCTTCTCGATAGCCGCGCTTCACTTCTGCAAACCCGCGAGTATTTCAGCCTCTGCTGAATCTCTATCCGCTGAATGGGGTAGTCTTCAGTTGTGGTGAGAATGGCTTTGCTGGACTATGAGACGCCTCTTCACATACATTTTTCTGCTGGCTGCCGTCCTCTGCTGTTCTGGCTGTGGTACGATATTGTATTGCTGCGCCCAGGGGCATAGTGTCGAAATGCGCACCCAGAGCAACGAGTTGCCAGCAGGAAATATTCTCAGAATTGACAAGTGTGCATGGGATGACACAAGGAGCAGAGAAGACTATGTCTTGCCGCCTTGGCTTGACCGTTCTCTGAATTCTATTTGCATCCTCTGCGATATTCCCATTTCTTTTGCATTCGATGTCGTTACATTCCCCTGGCAGTTGTACAGTTATGAAACATTGAACAACGAGAAGGATGTCAAATGATCTTGTCTTATGAAGGGACTGAAAAAGGCATCATGGAATCGTTTTTTTGATTTTCCTTACGCTATTTCCCCAATGAGGTTAGGTAAATGAAGCCGCGAAGCGATTGCAATATATCTGTGTGATTCACTGGGCATCATTGCCCTCTTTCTTCCGTTCTCATTGCCCATTCTCGCGTTCCGCGTCCTCGCGTCGTTTTGCTGAATGGATGCTCTGGAGACAGCGTTTGGAAATCTTCCTGTAATATGGCATGCACCGCCAGCATTCGGGATGCGTGTGTCCGAAGCCGCCAATGTAAACCGTGTAGCTGTCATCGACGTAGTCCAGACCAAGTTCCTCTCCGCAATTCCGCACGCATTCCTGATAACACACGTCGGTCATGGGCAATGCGGCGACCAGGCAAGGCTGGATTTCGCCATACCACCAGCACCATGCGAGATCCCCGACTTTCAGCTTGATGGTCTCGGCAGACCGCCCGCGGAAAGGCTTCTCGCAGTCGTCGTCGTAAGGGCTGTCGCAGTATAGTGTGCCATCGGGAAGATAGGAACGCACGGATTCGAACTCGCAGACCGAATCCCACTTCGCCGACAAGCCCCTGTTAAGTGTCTTCTCGTAGATGACAAAGCAATGGTACTCGGAATACCGCCATACAGAATGCTTCTTCACTTTATCAATGAACATCTTCATGAATGCCTCGGCGTTTTCAACCGAGTCAAAAACGCCCAGTTCCTGCTCATGCGTCTTGTAGGAGCCGTCGGGGAGCTTGTTGCTGGAACGTGTTATGGATTTCAGTTCAAAAAGTTGCATAGGCTATTTCTTCTTATTGAAAGCACGCACGGCGGCATCAACTTTTCTGTCAGAAGGCCAATCCATTTTTATTATATTTGTATTACCCGTCTTGACATCATATACATACTTTTGATCGTAATTGAATGCGTCCGCGCCAGGCTTATTAACCAGAAGTTCTGAAGCCGAGGCGTCATCATTAAGTCGCAAAGCAATTCTAACTGGGAAATTGATTAGAAAGTCAGGTGTGAGAAAACTTGCATTGGGAGAGGAGGTCATTGCTATAACATGTAATCCAACAGCCCGACCTTTTTTTAGGATATCTAGTAATCCAAAACATTCTTTGGCTTTTTCACGCATATCCGCCAAATTGAATACACACACCACAATATACGGCATTATTCTCGTATGCTGCGCATTGTATTCGTTGATTGTAGGGCAGTCTGCTTTGGCTAAGACATTATATCTTCTTTTCAGTTCTTTGGAGAGCCATTGAAGAGGTTCCAGAGGATCAGATGAATAAGGATTAATTGGATCCAGATTGTCATTATAAAAGGCAATATGCATAGAATCTATCAGCAAAAAAGATACTTCGCTGGGTGAACTTTTTTTAACTAATGATTCAAGAATCAGATTAAACTCTTCTCTGAGATCATTGATATAACTTCCCGCAAGCAGAATATGGGGAGCTTCACACAAGTCCACTACTGCATTCCCTTTATCTCCTTCGTATTTTCCCAAAAGAATTGGTAGTCCTTTCTTCACATCCTGAATGCTTTCAACAACTGTCGTTTCATCTTTG
>JAFZZD010000213.1 GCA_017615955.1 Victivallales bacterium | reverse complement strand
TGCCCAGCAGAACAGAAACCTTTTGGCCTTGCATCAAAAAGCCTGTTCCAGTATTCTCATTACATGCGCAGCCAGTGCTGCGGAAACATGAGCTATTTTCTTGATAACCTTGATGTCATCGGAACTGGCAACAAGAAGTACATTCCGCAGCGGAAGATGAAGAAGGATGTGCAGATCCTTCAGCCGTCCATCGCCATATTCCAATGTGACAGTGCCTGCCTGAACTCATACGCGACAACGTACTACAGCTATACAAACGCGGCTGGAAAGCACAACGGTGGCTACTGCAAAGACCCAGATAGCACAGACCGAGTGCACTACATAAATGGAGCGGTGAACCTGCTGTATGGAGACGGCCATGTGGGTACCATTGCATATCCCGAAGTATCTCTGAACAGCTTCACTGAAGGCTTTGAGGTCACCACCTACCGCTGACGGCAATCCTCATCCCAAAAGAATATCCACGGCGCAGGCAAAGCCCGCGTCATTGTTGGAGGGAACTATGTCAGTTGCAGCCCGCTTCGCGCGGGCTGTTCCATTTTCCACCACGAAACTGCGTCCCGTAAGCTCCAGCATCTCCACGTCATTGTCCCCGTCCCCCACGGAAACCACGTCTTCTGGCGTGCATCCCAGTTCACGGCACAGCGTAAGCACGCCAGATGCCTTGGACACATTTTCGGCAGTCACCACAAATATGCCCTGCTCCGTGAACACTGATGAGAATCTGAAATGAGAGGGCACAGCTGCCAGAAGCTTATCAGCCGCCGCCTCCAGTTCATTCACCCTGTGCTGGGCAAACACCACCAATTTACCATATTCATCAAAACGGGAGACAATGTCCTTTTCAGGCAGCACATCCGCCGTCTCGGCATGCAAGGTCAGCTGCTCGTAAAGAGGCTGGTCCATTTCAGGGGCATGATATGCGAGCCCCGTGCTTAACAGAGGAATAAAGCCAGCCTTCCTCAAGCCAAAATAAAAATAGTCCAGGCATTCCCTGCCCACGGGATAACGCCCAAGCACAGCCTCGTCCCCAGGACGTATCACCATGGCACCATTGTCAACGATCTGGGGCGACTTTATCCCAAGTTTCTCAGTGAACTGCCGCAAAGAAGGCCAGTAGCGCCCAGAAGCAAACGCAAAGGGAATGCCCGCCTTCTCCAAACGCCTCAAAGCCTCCAGATTCCGTGGCGGCACCGACTTGTCCGTCGCCACGAATGTCTCGTCTATGTCCGATACCACCAAACGGCAATTGCCACTGTATGTGCCAACTCTAGTCATCTTGCTCCTTCTTCTTGCAAATGCCTAAATTTAACCAATTTGCAAAATATGGCAATGACTATTTTTGACTTTGCAGTTTGCAAATGAAGTATCGCAACTTACATTCCACCCCAGTTTACTAAGAAACTTCAATAGAGGTAATTTCAAAACTATTGCGCCAAGCCGCAAACTATCGGAGCCGCTGGCTTTGCCAGCGGAAAGGGCTTGCAATGCCAATAGTTTTGCAATTATCTAAATAGTATAAAACAACAAGGAGAAATCAGAAAATGGCAGAAAAATTGTACATCGGCTGGAGCGAGGCAGACATCACCCCCGTGACAGACAAGCTAATTCCCCTGAACGGCCAATACTATGAGCGCTTGACCCACGAAATCCAGAGCCGCCTGAAGACCGTGGCAGTCGCTTTCCAGTCAGGCGACGAATATTTTCTGGAGGCGTCCTACGACAACGTGGGCATAGACCAGGTCTTCCATCAGCATGTGTGCAATCTGGTGCATGAACTTGAACCCGAAATCGCCCCAGAGAAGATATTCTTCCACGCGATTCACACCCACTCTGGCCCTTCTGCGAGGATGCGTCAGGTAATTGGCGTCTATAAGCCGACTGTGCGCGACGACATTCTCTCCGCAGATGAATATGTGGCATTCGCGGCGCCAATCATGGCACAGAACTTTGTGAACGCCTGGCACAACAGGCAGCCTGGCGGCATCATCCGCGGCTTCGGCAACGCCCGCATCGGTCACTGCCGCATGGCGGTTTACGCCAACGGCAAGGCTGAAATGTACGGTGACACCACCAGGCAGGACTTCATCGGAATGGAGGCTGGTGAGGACAGCGGCGTGGAAATGCTTTTCACCTGCGACATGAACGGCAAGCGCACTGGAATGCTGCTTAACGTGGCATGCCCATCACAGTGCATGGAATCCACATACAAGGTGTCCTCCGACTTCGCGGGCGCCACACGCGAACTGCTGAAGAAGGAATACGGCGAGGACTTCCATACCATCTACCAGATTTCACCTGCTGGATGCCAGTCGCCAAGAGATCTGGTGCGCCACTACACCACAGAACCCGACTTCTGGCACGAGAGCGGTCTGCCAGTGCTGGCTGGACGCCTGCGGGACGCTGTCAAGAACGCCCGCACATGGGAACCGGAATTCACACCGGAACTGAAGCAAAGCATCGTCACGGTCACACTGCCACGCCGTCGCGCATCCTACACGGACTACATGAACGCCAAGGCGGAACTGGCACGTCTTGAGGCAATAATGCCCGAACAGGAGGCATTCAAGGCATTCTGCGACGAAACACACGCCAACGAAAAACTGGACGGTCCTGGCCCATACGACAGCAAGCTGCACCACTTCGTGCTCATCAAGAACGAGCAGGCCGTCATCAGGCGCTATGAGCAGCAGGATGAAATACCCAACATCTCATTCCAGATGAACGTCATCCGCCTGGGTGATATCGCAATCGCGGACAACCCATTCGAACTCTACCTTTACTACGGCCAGAACATCAAGGCCCGCAGCAAGGCGCAGCAGACCTTCCTGGTGCAGCTGGCGGCTGGCGCAACGCCATTCTCAGCTGGCTATCTGCCCAGCCCAGACGCGGAGAAATTCGGCGGATATGGCGGCCTCATCATCAACGGCCAGTGCGACCACCACGGCGGCTACAAACTGGCTGACATCACCGTTGAGGAAATCAACAAACTCTTCTAGTCCTGTGCGCGCGGCCATTCTTGGCCGCGTAAAACGCAGAGGCGCAGTTTTTTTAACGCAGAGGCGCAAAGGCGCAGAGGCGCAGAGATTTTTAAGATTTTTCTTT
>JAFZZD010000212.1 GCA_017615955.1 Victivallales bacterium | reverse complement strand
GTGAAGAAGGCCTCCGTTGGATATCTGGGCATATAAAAATCCAATTTGCACTCACCTGACGGCAGTTTCACCAGTTTGTGCTTGAAGAAGATGCTGGTGAACTTGGAGGCTTTCCACAGTACTGCAAAGGAGCGGTAACGCCAGGCGCAGACCAGAGACATTTTGGCATAGAAAAGCAATTTTGCCAGACCTGTGATAAATTTACTCTTTTTCATCGCGATACCATAGGAACAGTGCTTCGATGGTCAGAATGGAAAGCATTTCGGGAATCAGCAGCACAGGTTTCATTTTCAGCAGATGCGTATAGAGCATGCATACGCAGATTTCGCAGTTGAGGCGGGTGGCTTGATGATAGTTTTGCTTTAGGATGCTTTCCAGATGCCGCCCCGCCAGCAAAACCAATGTAAGCAGATGAAGGACAAAAAGGATTTGCTGGAAAATCGGGCTCGCAAAGGCGTTGAGCAAATGAATTGCCCCATAAATGAAATGGGCTGCAAACAGTCCAAGCGTAACTGCAATGGAGATGTAGCGTGGGCAACAGGTCTGCAAGGTACGAATGCCTGCGGCTCTGTCTCCAGGCACATCTTTATAATAACTGTTGTGACACATCAGAAAGTGGATTGGTACGATATGGAATGCCAGAGACAGAAGAGATGATGTTTGGGGGAAACGATGCAGGCTGCCAGCGTAGCCAAACAAGGCACAGCAGGTGATGGCACAGGCGTAGATGATGCAGTTCAGGACAGGGACTTTTTTGAGAAAGGAGTAGAATGCATTGAGGAGTGCACCACATGCAAGCACAGGCAAAGTCCATACGGAAACGCAGGAACTTGCAATGGCAAACGCCACCATCAGAAGGGCGGAAAGAAGCAGGGCTGGACGTGGGGAAAGGGCACCAGACACCATTGGGCGGTGGGGGGCATTGATGGCATCCTCCTTTCGGTCCAAATAGTCGCTGATAATCTGGTTTACGCCCCAGGCAAGGAAACCAACCAGCAGAAGGGTGACTTTGCTTGCCACTGTCGGCTGGCTGTCATCTGCATTGGCGGAGAGGCAACGAGCCATTACTATGCCTAGAAGCACTGTGGTTCCAGTCACGAAGCAGTAGTATAACCGCATCGAGCGTACATAGTGATACAGGAACGAAATCATTGCTGTCCGAAAGCACCGTGGTTTGGAATGCCCATTTCCGCGAACACCCTGGCGATGGCATCCACCGCCTCATCAATCAGAGCCTCTGTATGAGTGACCATGTAACTTGTGCGAATGAGCGAGGCTCCTTTTGGTGTGGCGGGGGGAACAAATGGCGTAGTGTATATTCCAGCGTCGTAGATTTTCCTGGTTGCGGTGAAAGAGTTCTCCAGCGTGTAGGTGTAAAGGGGAATGATGGGCGTTGGATATGCCAGGGCGCTTGCAGGAATGTTCAGTCTGTGCTCCCTGAAGGCATGGCGCGCATATTCCGCAAGGCGCCGCAACTTGCGCGGCAGTTCAGGATGCGCCTCAAGGTACCGTAGGGCTGCCAGCGCTGCTGCGACGCTTGCTGGGGGCATTGATGCTGAAAACATGAAAGGCGACGACGTGTGGCGTATGTAGTCAATGACAGGACGAGAGGCCGCCACGAAGCCGCCAAGCGATGCCAGGGATTTCGAGAAAGTTCCCATGAATATATCCACGTCCTTTGCCAGGCCGAAGTGAAACGCGCTGCCCCGTCCGCCTGGCCCAAGCACACCCAGAGCGTGTGCATCATCCACCATTGTGCGTGCGCCATATTGCTTGGCAAGATGAACGATGGCAGGCAGATTT
>JAFZZD010000211.1 GCA_017615955.1 Victivallales bacterium | reverse complement strand
CTACCCATACGGGGGACATAGCGTTCCTTAAAAATATCTGCTTCATAGGCATCGATACCAAGGGATGCCGTCCACTAGCAGAGGCAGTTCACATTATATGCGTGTTGCTTACATTTGCAAATGCAATTGTAACATAAAGCAGATGCAGCCAAGTTTTTGCTTATGCATAATATGTCATGACAAATGAGCATGAAAAAAAGCACTGAATGCCCACAACAGCAAAAATCAGTGCTTTTTCTACTTGAAAATGGTACCCGAGAGAGGAATTGAACCTCCGACCAAAAGTTTAGGAAACTTCTGCTCTATCCACTGAGCTACCCGGGCTATGAAAATTGTCGTGTAATATACTGTTATGCCAATAAATGGCAAATCACCAAGTCATTATTAGTGGATTTTGCAAGCCTTTTCCGCTGGCAAAAAGCCAGCGGCTCCGATAGTCTGCGGCTTGGCGCGATAGTTTTGAAATTACCTCCACTGTCCCCTGTCAACTTTGGGCAAGTTTCAACAAGTACTGGCCATATTCAGTCTTCTTGAGGTCGCCGATGCCCGCCAGCAGCTGCTCTTTGGTAAGCCAGCCGTTCTCGTATGCGATTTCCTGGAGGCATGCCACCTGGAGACCCTGTCGTGTCTCGATGGTGCGGATGAAGTTGGCGGCATCCAGCATTGCATCGTGTGTTCCAGTGTCGAGCCAGGCATATCCGCGCCCCAGGCGCTGCACACGCAAGTCGCCGCGCTGAAGATAGACGTTGTTCACGGTGGTGATCTCCAGCTCGCCACGCGCCGAGGGCTTGATGCTCTTTGCAATGGAAACAACGTCATTGTCATAGAAATACAATCCCGTCACCGCATAGTTCGACTTTGGGTTCTTTGGCTTTTCATCTATGGAAATGGCCTTGAAATCCTTGTCGAATTCCACCACGCCGAAGCGTTCTGGATCCTTCACATAGTAGCCGAATACCGTTGCGCCAGAAGGCTGCTGCGCGGCGGCCTTGCACAAATCCCCCAGTTTTGCGCCATAGAAGATATTGTCCCCCAGCACCAGAGCCACATGGTCATGGCCGATGAATTGCTCGCCGATTATGAATGCCTGGGCAAGGCCTTCGGGACGTGGCTGCACCGCATAGCTGAAGTTCACGCCAAAACTTGAGCCGTCCCCCAGCAGGCGCTGGAAGCTGGGCTGGTCTTCAGGCGTGGTTATGACTAGTATGTCCCGTATCCCCGCCAGCATCAGGACCGATATGGGATAATACACCATGGGCTTGTCATATACGCCCAGCAACTGCTTTGAAACACCCAGGGTTATGGGATGAAGGCGGGTTCCTGCCCCGCCAGCCAACACGATTCCTTTCATTGCATGCCTCACTTCATTAAATATTGAGGTAATTGCAAAACTCCTGGCAAAGCTTGTCTTTCCCGCTGGCTAAGCCAGCGGCTACGATAGTTTGCGGCGTGGCGCAATAGTTTTGAAATTACCTCTATTGTTAATCACACCTTCAATACTTCGTTTATAATGTCATCAGGGCTGACATTGTCTGCCTTTGCGCGGAAGGACATGATAATCCTGTGCCGCAGTACAGGAAGGGCCAGTGCCTGTATGTCCTCCATCGCAACATTGCGCCTGCCCTGGAGCAATGCACGAGCCTTGCCAGCCAGGATAAGCGCCTGTGATGCGCGGGAGCCGGCGCCCCACTGCACCATCTTCCTGACATGCTCGGATGCAGTGGCGCCTTGAGGGCGTGTCGCGTTCACAAGGCTCACAGCATATTCAATCACATTGTCAGGTGCTGGCACCTCGCGCACAAGCAGCTGCATCTTGACCAGATCAGCGGCGTCCAGCACTGGGGACAGTGTCTCAATGTCTGGCGACGTGGTCCGTCTCACCATATTGACCTCGTCTGCCATGGGCAGGTAGTCCATGGTGATGTTCAGCATGAATCGGTCAAGTTCCGCTTCAGGCAGTGGATAGGTGCCTTCAGATTCAATGGGGTTTCTGGTAGCCAGCACGAAGAATGGTGCATCCAGCCTGTATGTCCTGCCTGCCGCGGTCACATGGCCTTCGCCCATGGCCTCCAGCAATGCGGCCTGGGTTTTCGGCGGGGTCCTGTTGATTTCATCAGCCAGCAGCAGATTTGTGAAAATAGGCCCCTTGATGAAGCGGAAGGTGTGCTTGCCGTCCTCCTGTGCCACATCCAGCACCTCTGTTCCAAAGATGTCCGCCGGCATCAGGTCGGGCGTAAACTGTATTCTCTTGAATGAAAGGGACAGCAATTGCGCCAGGCTTTTCACCAGCATGGTCTTTCCCAGGCCTGGCACGCCCGTGAGCATTGCATGCCCTCCTGCCAGGATTGTCACCAGCAGGTTTTCAAGCACATCCTTCTGCCCCACCAGGACCTTTGCCAATTCTGCGCGAATGAGGTCAGTGCGTTCCCTTATTTGCTCTGCTGTAAAAGTCATTGTTTCAATTCTCCACTCATTGACGCCATGCGGCGCAGTTTTCTGCATTCGTGAACAAAGAATATAGACGCTATAGTCGCGGAAATCAAATCCGAAATGGGGCCGCTCCACCAGATGCCCTTGAATCCCAGCACTCGCGGCAGTATGATGATCGCAGGGATTAGGATGATTATCTGGCGTGTCAGGCTAAGGAAAATGGAAAGCCCAGCCTTTCCCACTGACTGGTAGTAGCTGGTGGTGAGCATTCCCATCGCAATGAAGGTGAAGCCGCATCCAGTGACGCGCAAGGCATGGCTTGACAAGTCAATCAACGCAGCGTCCTTGCTGAAGCACAGGGCGAAATACCTTGCGCATATCTGCATGACAAGCGTCATCACGAAGCATATCGCGGCGGAGATGCCAGTTGCGGTGCGGAGCGTCCTGCGCACCCTGAGGAAATTCTTTGCGCCATAGTTGTATCCGATTATAGGCTGGCTTCCCTGCATAATGCCGAAGGCGGGCATGAGCATGAACATCAGCACTGAATTCACTATGCCGAATGCACCTATTGCCAGCGTCGCCTGTGCACCATCCACGGCAAAATGCTTGAAACTGTGGTTATAGACAATCACCACGGAGGAATGCACAATCTGCATCAGGCAGGGCGCAATGCCGACGGACAGCACGCGCCACAATAGCTCTCCCTTGAAAATGCGTATGTTGCGTAACCGCAGCCGCAAGACGCCCTGCCCCAGGCAGAAATGGGCCATCACCCAGGCGGAACTGGCTATCATGGAGAGCACCGTGGCGTATGCGGCGCCCGCTATGCCCAGGTTGAATGTGAAGATGAAAATAGGGTCGAGTATGATGTTGAGACCCGCGCCAAGGAATATAACCAGCATGCACTTGTTGGCGTTGCCTTCCGCCCTGATTATGCTGCCCAAACCAAAACTTATGTGCTGGAAGATGTTTCCCCACAGTATTATGGAAAGGTATTTGTGGGCGTAGGGGATGGCCTGCTCCGTGCCGCCGAACCACACCAGTATCTTGTCAAGAAAAACAAGTCCCAATGCCTGGAATGTGACGATGAACAGGCAGAACAACGCAAACGCCTGGCCCAAAACCTTCTCCGCCATATCCTGCCTTTTCTCGCCCAGAAGTATGGAAATCACGGAGGATGACCCAATGCCCACCAGCACGCCAAATGCAAGCAGTATTATCATGATTGGGAATGTCAGCGCAAGGCCCGCCTGCGCGTCAGGGCCGATGCCCCTGCCAATGTACAGCCTGTCCACCACATTGTAGGCGCAGTTGATTGTGGCGGACAGTATGGCGGGCGTGGCGAATTTTACCAGCAATTTTCCGATGGGGTCGGTACCCATGAAATCGGATTTCTTTTCAGAGATAGGCATTGTCAAGTGTATTGTATGGTGTTTTGGTTTTGTGTTTTTATGTGGGCGCCGAGGCGGCGCCCACTCAAGTTGCCATGGCGGAAACATGCGCCTGGCAGTATGCATGCTTATGTGGGCGCCGAGGCGG
>JAFZZD010000210.1 GCA_017615955.1 Victivallales bacterium | reverse complement strand
GGAGGAATTGCATCGTACCGCGCTGGAGAATCTCTGGGTTGTGGAGGACAAGAAAATCGATGAAGACGACATGGACGCACCCACCAAGCTCAACATACCCCAGCCATTCAGAATGGCGCGCCAGATATTTGATTTTGTGGGCATTTTGCCTGGCTACCATGAGACGGATGTGAGCGCGGTGATGCTCATATTCTTCTCCATATTCTGCGGCATGCTGGTGGGGGATGCGGGCTATGGCTTGCTTTTCCTGGCGGTGACTGCGTATTTCAGACTGAAGGCCAAGAGCGACAATGCCAAGGAAGGGCTGAATCTGCTTATGGTGATGAGTGCCTCCATTCTAATATATGGGGCATTGTGCGGCAATTGGTTTGCCATACCAGTGGAGAAGATGCCAGGTCCATTGGCAGGGCTGCCCTGGCTGAGCAAGCACAATGCCCAGCAGCATGTGCAGCTGCTGTGCTTCTTCATCGCCGCGTTCCAAATGTCGCTGGCCTCGGTTTGGCGCGCATGGCAGGAGGCCTCCAAGGTGAATCTGAAAGAGGACAACACAGGCAAGTTCCTGAAATGCATCTGGGCTGCCCTGGGCAAGATGGGATGGGCCGTTTTCCTTTGGGCCAACTATGGAATGGTCAAGCTGCTCATTGTGGATGGCGGTGGCATTGGCGATTTGTCCAAGCCATACAAATCCCTTTACATCATCGGCTTTGTCATGATTCTGGTATTCGACATAAACTGGAAGGACATGGGCGCGGTCATCTATTCGCCGTTCGGCTTCATCAACAGCTTTGTTGATGTGCTGTCATATATACGGCTTTTCGCCGTTGGGCTTTCCAGCGCGTACATTGCCAACAGCTTCAACAGCATGGCGATGAGCCTGTCCGCTGGCAATTCCTGGCTGATTCCAGTGTCGCTTTTGGTGCTGGCTGTAGGCCATGCATTGAATATAGCACTGGCGTGCATGGGCGTGCTAGTCCACGGCGTCAGGTTGAATACACTTGAATTTTCTGGTCACATGGATTTGTCCTGGTCGGGCAAGCCATACAAGCCGCTTTCAAATGATGTCCAATAAAAAATAGAGATTCCAAACAAGAGGAGTGATTTACAATGTTAGATGCAGCATTAGTCCAGACAGGCGCGTTTTTGGCAATAGGCATTGCCGCAATGGGTTCGGCTTATGGTTGCGGCGTGGCAGGCGCGTCGGCAGTAGGCGCATGGAAGAAGTGCTATATGCAAGGCAAGGAGGCTCCCTTCCAGCTGGCGATTCTCACTGGTGTGCCAATGTCCCAGACAATTTACGGCATGATCCTTATGCTGATGATCAATGGTTCCAAGGCACCTGCAAGCAACTGGCCAGTGTTCCTGGCAATGGGTTTGCTGGGCGGAATCGCAATCGCATTGAGCGCAGCGTTCCAGGGCCGTGCGGCGGCAGGCGCCTGCGACGCATACGCTGAAAGTGGCAAGGGATTTGTGAACTATCTGCTTGCACTGGGTGTCATCGAGACCATCGCAATCTTCGTCATGGTGTTCGCAATCCTTCTCATGGGCAAATTGGGTTAAAGCTGTTTCAATGTCAAAATCAGCCAAGGCAACGGGGCGTGCGCAGCTGTATGCCGCTGCGCTCCTGTTTCTCAATTTGTTGATATGCAGCCTGTTCTGCCTTGCCAGATTCGGC
>JAFZZD010000025.1 GCA_017615955.1 Victivallales bacterium | reverse complement strand
TTCGCTAAGGCAACCTGAGTGGGCGCCGCCTCGGCGCTCACATTATTGCTTTTGTAGAATTTCGGCGTTGTCGAGCCAGAGGAGGCCTGCCGTGCCGTTTTCAATGCCAGCCTCAAGTGTGATAAGGAGGGGCTCCCCTTCCTTGAGGTCGAACGAAACTTCCAGTGTCTGCCAGTCTGCGCCGTGTGAGGCTGCTGCTGACTTGAACCTAACCTTTTCCTTGCCTTTGCCCTTGCCGACTTGGACGAAGAGCTGCGTTTTCTTGCCAGCGAGTTGCTGCGCCTTGAAGTTGCAGCGGAAGATGTAGTTTCCAGCTCCTTTCATGCGCACAGAGCGTGTGACAAGCGTTGATGTCGCGGCATTTGTCAGGTCGATCTTGATGCATCCGGAATTGGCGATGCCGGCGTTCTGGTCAAAGGAGATTACTGCCTTTCCAGGATTGCGCTGCCAGAAACGCCAGTCGCCGAAATTGTTGTTCACCGGCGGCTTGTCGAAGCGGTCGGTAAGCAGGCTCTTCTCCTTGTAGTTGCGCTCCTGGTATATCTCCACGGAATCAACTGTGATTTTGCCTTTGGACACCTTCTGAGTGCCTACGCTGACGCTTGCCTTCTTCCATTGGCAGGCAGGTGTGGTAAATACCAGGTCCAGCGTCTGCCATTCCCCGTTGCGCTGCTCCTTTGGCATGCATTGGCGCAGGGAGTAGAAGCGCCCGAAGGACGTTTCGTTGTTCTGGTCTGTCTGATAGTCGATTTGTACGAAGACTTCGCCTTCCGTGCCAGTGTCTTGTGCGCGGACTTTGCAGCTCATGCGGTAGAATGTGCCCTTTTCGGGTTCGATGTTATGCACCAGCATGGTGAGCGCGTTCTTGCCGGCTGCAAGGTCAAAGGACACGGCACCCGAGCCGTCTGCGCCGCCATTGGCCTCGTGGACGGCTTTTGATTCGCCAGGGAAGCGCTGCCAGAAGAGCCAGTCAGGAGCGGGCTTGTTCTTTTCCTTGCCAGGTTTGTTGAAGTTCTCAGTTGCGATGAGCTTCTCACGCATGAGCTTGCGTGGGCGCAATGTGGCCAGCGCAAAGTCAATGCGCGGGCGAATGAAGTCATGGAAGCAGTTGTAGAAGACCTCGCCACGCTTCTTCTGCGCGTCAGTGGCGTCTTTGCAGTTGTCCCGCATCTGGGACAGAAGCCGCTCGCAGCGGTCCAGGTCTTCGGTTGTCAGACCATTCAGATATGTCTTGTTGTCGAAGTCCAGGTAGGTGCTTTTCTTGCTGGACTGGAACCAGTTGCTGGCGGGACCTGACTTCTTCATGTACTCCTCCCAGAAGTCGAAATACTGCTTCAGGAAGGGAGCCGCCTTTTCGCCGACCGCCAGATTGTACCACTCGTCCAGGAATGCGTCCACATCCATGTCTGGATTCCAGAGAAGCTGCGCCATAAGCGTGGTCTTGGGGCCTTCGGTGGGAAGTTCCGTGCCATAGACCTCGGCGTAATAGGCGATGACATTGTTCTTGGCGGCGAAGCGTATGTAGTCCGCAAACAGATGGTTGTAGATGCGTGGAATGTAGTAGAACTGGCTGCCATACGCATAGTCGTACCAGCCAAGCTGCTGCGCTTTCTTGCTCCAGTCGCGGGTGCGCTGCTGGTCCCGTTCTGCGCATTTTGCGTCATACCAGTTCAGGCGTTCCACGCAGATGAATGGGACTGCCCTCTTGTCCAGCGGGAAGGTGGGCGGGTCTGTGATGGAGACGTATGCCAGCATGCCGTACATCTTGTCTGGAAACTCCTTGGAGACGCCCGCGATGACCTTGTTCACCCAGGAATAGTAGTAGTCGGAGCAGTCTGGATAGCCCATTGAGTTTTTGCCTGATGGCTTGTAGTCCTCAAAGTGGGTGTAGTCGTTCATGCCAAGTGAGAAGCTGCTGGTGTTGGGTTCCTGGCGGAACTTCTCCTTGATGACGCGGATGGCCTCTTCTGTCAGCCCATCGGCGTTGAGTTTGGGATTCCATTTCGTGTAGCTGTCATCAATCTTCATCTTCTCCGGGAAGAAGTGCCTGTGGGTAGCAAAGTACTTCTTCGGGTCGAAAAGACGCATCAGATTGTGGTGGAATTCGATGGCCCGCGAAAGGCGGTTGAAACGCTGCCAGAGGAGGAAGTCCGGGTCATTGCGCTTCGCGTGGGGATATGGCCAGGAGAAGAAGCGGCTCACGAACTTTGGCTCCTCGGAGACGGGCTTCATTGGAATCTCAATCCTCTTCTGCATGACGGCGTGGAGCCCCTCTTTGCCGGGGAAGAGCCAGCGCACGCCAGCGTAGCGGCGGAAGAACTCCGACACGCCATTGACCATGCCTTTTTCAGAGGGGGCCCAGATCACGATGTTCTTCGCATCGGGGAAGGCTATGACAAAGCCCTCCTGCTGGAGGTCAGCCTTCTGGAAGGGCTTGGAGACTGCGCTTTCGCCCAGGTGGATGGTGAGTTTGGCGTTCTCATTGACAATGGGCGCATTTGTCACCTTGGACCACAGATGGCGGAACAGCTGCATTGACATTGCGCTGTTGCCGCCCATGTCCAGGGCGACTGGCTTGTCAGCTTCGATGGCTATGGTCTGGGCTTTCACCATATTTGCGGAAATTGTGCACAACAACGCGACTATAAAGGAAAAGAATGTGTTACGAAACATACGTCTCCTTATCTTGCCTTGCCGTCCTTTGTCCATGGATTGTTGTCAAAGTCCTTTGACTTGAATATGCCGCCGCCCGAATAGACGATTTCGCGATAGACAGCAGGTTCAAGAGCCGAATTTGCTGGACTGCCTCCGAGTGTCTGGACGTGTCCATCCAAATACAGGGCATTGGCATATTGGAATGAATGGGGCAAGTAGGCATAGCTTTGGCTTCTATTAAAGGAATAGCAGTGCTCGCTTCCGCGATCAGGATTTGATGTTGGGTTATACATACTTTCAACCAGGTCGAATGTGCTTCCCGGTGATGTGATCTGCGTCATGGACATTGCCACTGCCTCTTTTGGCGGAGCGTCACCAGTGTAACTGTTCAGACTTATCTCAACATTTACCCCATAGTCAGGATATGCAAACTGCCAGGCGCTTATTGACTTGCTCATAAACTCGCCTGAGCGAAAGCCATCACGCATGCTATCGTTGATTCTGGCAGGGCAGGCTAAAATGGAAAGAGTGCTGAGATAACCGCTTTTCAGCATCGTGCCGACCCACTTGTTGTTCTTTTTGGGCACATCGCTAACGTACGGCGGCGTCATATCCTCGAAGTCATCCCTGTACAATGCCCGTGAGATGCCCATTTGCTTCAGGTTGCTGACGCAGCTGGCGATGCGTGCCTTCTCTCTTGCCTTGCTCAATGCGGGCAGCAGCATAGCCGCCAGAATTGCGATGATCGCGATTACCACCAGAAGTTCAATCAGGGTGAAACTGTTTTGTGGTGACTTTGGATGTTTCATGTTAATTTCTCCTTCGCTTTGGGTTAGGATATTCATATTTAAAATCATTGTTCAATTTCAATGCCATTTGGAACATCAATCTGCGGCTTGCTTCCTTGCTGCAGTTTCACCGATATGCGGCCTTGCGGTACAGCGATTGCGCCTTCCGCATAGTCCAGCCCGCACAGGTCTGGCTTGAAGCTGATGCGCTTGAAGCCTGGCTCCAGGGGCGTGACTCCCAGTATGCTTTGTAGGCACCATGGCACTGGTCCCGAGGCCCATCCGTGGCAGAGGCTGTGGCGCAGTCCCTGGTAGCAGAATCTCCCGAAGTCCGCATGTATGCTGGGGCGTCCAGGAACAGGCATTTCATCCAGCCGTGTGGGCTTGTTCTTCAGCCATTTCAGGTCAAAGTCCTCCCAGAAGCTGGTGGCGCCCATGTCCAGCATTCCGCCCCAGTAGCGTCTGATCATCTCCAGTGAGGAAACGTGCGGCAGGCATTGGATGATGTAGCCGCCCATGTATGTGCTTATGCCGCTGCACAGATTCTTCTTGAGGACACTGCTGCAGTCGGCAATTTCCGCCAGATGCTGCATGGCTGCGGCTGACTTGTTGGCGCCAGGCTTGGGCGCGGCCATGGCGATTTGCATTCTTGCCTGCTGAAGTTCTGCCGTGTCAAGATGCATAGCGGTGAACAGCGCTTCTGCGGCTCCAAGCGCCAGTGAGAATAGCCCGTAGAAGCCAGCGATGGTGCCATCTGGATCCTCCTGGCTGGGCCAGTCCAGAAAAACGTAACCCTGCAATTCTATGCTGCCGTTGGATTTTACCATTTCCAGGTATTGCCTTATGGTGTCCTGGATGTATTTGCCGTATTTTTTCAGAATGCTCTTGTTTCCGCTGTGCAGATACCATTCGTGAATGGTCATGATGAGCCATAGCGGATAGCTGGTGTGGTCATTCGCGAAGTGGCCTTCGGCTGTGTTGAAGCAGAGCTGCTCCAGTGTGGCGTCCAGCGTGTCGATGGAACCGAACAGAGGCAGGATTGCCCTAGTAGAGGGGTGCAGGTCGCCGCCCCAGAGCAGACGGTCCCGCTTGACTCCGTCCAGAATGAAGTCCTGTATGCAGAGCCGCACCGTGCGGACCGCCGTGTCGAAAATTGCATTCAGACGCTGGTCCGAGCACTTGAAGATGCCGATTTGCTTTAATTTCCGCGCCAGGCTCACTGCCAGCACATTTACGAGTTTGGCTTGTCCTTCCAGTACGTCCAGCCTGACAAAGCGGAAGCCTGTGTTGCCGAAGTCCACGGTGGAGAGCATGTTCAAAGGCAGGACTATGTCGTGTATGGCATGGTCCATGTTGGGTTCGCCGCAGACCTCGGCTATGGATTCCCCGAAGCGCAGGCGTATTTTCGCCGGCTCCATAAGACTGCTCACAATGCGGATGCCTCCTGCAAGCTCGCACCCGAAGTCCAGCAGCAGATGCCCGCCAGTCTCGATGGTGCAGACTGGAAAACTGCTTGCAGTGAAGTTGGATATGGCGGTGTTGTTTACAAATATGGAGGAATTGGCGCATTGTGCCTCGTCCACAATGCATATGCATGGCGTGAAACTGCGTTGGAATGATATGTTGCTGGCGTCGTGTTTCATATTCAAGAACATGCCTATTGAAAAACACTGCAAATTATACTTGAAAAAACGCCCAAAATCTTTAACAAAATGGTATTTTAATAGCACGAATTGGCAAAAATCATTGAGTGTGGCTATGGCCATGCCAGTTGGAGCGACGGCCTTAGCGCAGCGTACCCTCGCCGTCGCACCAAGGACAAGCATTTCGCAAGCGACGTGTCACGCCAGTTGCCGTTAGTTGCGACGGCCTTAGCGCAGTGTATCTCGCCGTTGCACGAACGCGTGCTAATCGCAAGGAACGTGTAACGATAGCAGTGTGCGGCGGGCGCGACATTGGCGAGATGTGTGCTGTTGGTGCGATGGCTGGCACGCAACTATCGTTGCATGTCGTTGGCGAGAGGCATGCTATTGGTGCGACGGCGAGGACGCCGTCGCTACGGCAACTGGCGAGGCACAACACTTTCGCACTGCAAAATCAGCATCTGGATTTGTAATGCAAAACTATTGAATTATAATATTCCAGTTTTTAGGCGTTGTAGGCAAAATGCAATGTATTTTCAACGACAAGGGGTAATAATTCACATAAATAGTGTCTGCTGATTAATATGCAATTTTGATGCCATGTGCAGATTTTCTGCCGTCACATGACTGGATCAAGGCATGTTGCCATGACCATCGCCCCGCTAGGAAGTGCATTCGGGAACTGCCATTGCTTCAGTCAT
>JAFZZD010000209.1 GCA_017615955.1 Victivallales bacterium | reverse complement strand
TTATCTCATTGCGCCTCTTATTTCAGCAGGAAGTACTGCTCGTGGGCAGCCTTGAAATCGAAGAATTCCTTGTTGCTTTGCTTCTTCTTGCACTCCCACAGGCCAAAGCGCCACTGCTTCGCAGCAGGCGAAAATACAAATTCAAAGTTGTCGCAGTAGATGTTGCCGAACCACACGCGGCCTGAAAGGACATTTGTCCAGTCCAGCGTCATATAGCATGGGCCATGGGCTTTCTGCGTTGCAGGATAGTCGAACTTCTCATCGTACATTGTAAGCTGCGTATCCTCCTTCTTTAGATAGGCCCAGCCAGGCTTGCCATTGGCGAACTGCCCGATTTCGCGGGTAGGCGTCTTGATCTTGCGCCCATAGTCAGGTGAAACCTTGCCGCCATTAGGGGTGCTGTAACTAGGATAGGTGGTGATATTCATCTTGATTTTCTCAATTGGCTCCTCATTGGTCTCGTCCACATTCCACTCCATAAACAGCAACTGCGAATCTGCAGTCATGTAGAAGTCCAGGATCATCACCACGCCATCAAAGTTATATTTCACCTTGAGGCCCGCCCTGCCCTCGGCCTCGTAAAGGTCGAATGACTTGGGCTGCAGGATGCGACTGTCAATGTCATTGACAGTCAGGTGCATGAAGTCACGATTGACAAAGCCCTGCCTGAACACAGGCTGGGGCATTCCTATGACTACCTTTTCTGAGGACTTGGCGCTGGCGTTGATCCATTGGAAGTAGATCATGTAACTGGCCATGTCATTTTCAAAGGCGTAATACTCCGCCCTGCCATAGCTCTTGCTGGCAGCATGATATGTACCCTTTGTCTGCTTTGCCTTGGGTCCTTCGGCAAAACAAATAACTAAAAACGAAAACAACAGAAATGCAACTTTCTTCATAATAAAGCACCTTCAATTATACGCCAGCGCAAAACGCGCTACGGGGAGGCTAAAGCCGTCCCCCTCCGAGAAAACACCCGTCTCAATCGCCCTTGCCCATGAACTTGAAGCGGCCCCACAGCGCATGGTTGTGGTTGTTGCCCATGGTCAGGCTGAAGGCGGAATATTCGCAGGCCTTCTTGGTCTTGGGATCCTGTTTGTTGTTTATGAATGTACCGAAGCACTCGGAGTATGCCTTCGGTACCTGCATATTGTTCAATCCCTTGAATGGGATGAACAATTCAGCGCTCCAGCTGTTTTCCTCAACCTGCGTCGCCTTGAGCATGCCTTCGCAGTTCCATCTTACAGAAGGTGCTTCCATTGGCTTCTCCACCTTGTATTTAAGCACAAAGTCAAGATTTGGATTCATGGCGAACTGGTAGTAGCATTCCTTGTTGATGCCAGGGGACAGGAAGAACTCAAAGTTATCGCTGTCAAACCAGATGTCACCCTTGTTGATGACAGGCTTTCCGAAGCACTTGAAACCAAGATAGAGGCCTTCCTTGCTCCAGAGAAGTTTGACCTGCGGCTTTGAAACAAGTTCAGTACCAGCGCCCTTTGCGTCCTTCATCGGCATGAGTTCAGCCTTTGCCCAGATTGGCTCATCCAACTTGCCGTCAACAGTGATGCTGTCATTGCGTCCCAGCTGCTTAATCTGGTATGTGGAGATGGTGTTCTGCAGGAAAGCTCGTGTTTCAGTAAAGTCCTTCTTCCATGGCGAAGCAAAGTATTCAACCCTCAATGCCTCAATTGAGCCAGGCTTCACGGCCTTGCGTGCCTGTCCAAGCAGTTTCTCCAGTTTGTTCACCGTTGGGATGTTGAATGCAGTATAAAGCACGGTAGGCCCTACATTGCTGCCACCGCCCTTGCCATCCTTCTTTATCTTCTCCCACGCGGATGCACCTGCCGTCTCCCAACGCTCCACCAGCAGGTCATAGAACTGCTTCAGAATGGGGCCAGCATCTGGACCATAGAGCAGGTTCCAGTGCTCGTCAATCGCAGCCTTGACATTGAAGTCAGGATTCCAGAAGCAACGATACACGGGATAGTACGAATAATAAAACTTCCAGCGCAAACCCGATG
>JAFZZD010000208.1 GCA_017615955.1 Victivallales bacterium | reverse complement strand
GAAACGCACCAGGGTCTCTGGCGAGAATTCTGCCTCGATCAATGAGCCGCGAGACGTGTTCAGTCCATCACCGAACATGAACCCCGCAAAGTCAAAGTCCTTAAGGAAAAGCTCCAGCTGCCTGGCAAAGAAATCCTCATAGGAAGTGCCATCGACAAAACGCTTCCATGGGCAGATGCAGGGCGAGAGCCTGCCGTCCGACAGCCTCATCCACAATTCTTTGTGCTGTTCAGCCCAGCTGTCATATTGGGCAAGGTGACGTGCTTCTGCGTCTTCCTTGGTGTCAATTCCGTTGAACAGACACAAAAACGTCCCAATGCCATATTTTCTTAATTCAGCCAGCAGCCCTTTCAGTTGAGACGCCCGCCATTCCTGGCGCTTACGCTCCTGGTTGTAGGGACGCGCCTTGTAGGAACTGAAGCCAGGCAAAAACGTGAAGTCTTCCCGGCCTGGCACATACGCATTGATTACCTCGCAGGAATGGGACAGCAAAACCACAAAGTCAGGCTTCCTCGCCTGCCGTGACAGAAAATCCCCTACGCCAAAATCGGCTTGCTCATTGTCAAAGCCAATAAGCTCTATCCAGCACCATTTTTCCCAATCTGACATGTCGATGCAGGGTTCTATTTCTCGTATTCGCTTCTTTCGGAAGTATTGTACCCCGCCATCAATGAGTATTTTTTCTGGGTTACGGTTGTTCCTGGATTGCCCACTGGCGCAGTGGGATATGTGAGGTGATGCAAGTAACCATGCCCCTCTGCATGTCCGTCCATATAGCACGCATTGGCCTTTCCTTCTGGAATGACAGAGGGTTCGCCGCCATACGCGCGGGTCGTGTCGAAGCCGCCATGGCGATAGCAGAATGTGCCTGGGCAATGAAGCCCATTATTAGCAGCCGCTGATGAATCGGCTGCGAATATGGCTATTGACGGGGTGATAAGGCAGGTCCGCCTTCTAGCAAAATACATGCCATCGTCTAATTTACGTCCTCCCGCAAGGTACCAGTTAATCGTATAGTGAGTGGTGGTGTAAACCTGAAGGTTGGCATCGGCGCCAGGGCAGACGAACGTGGAGTTTACTCCATTCTTGTAATTGCCATCGTATGATGTGCCCCAACCGGCATAGCGAGTGCTTTTGGAACCCCCATTGGTCTTTCCTGTAAGAATCATGTACCACTGGTCTTTTGAGGAATCATATCCTGGCATGTAGCCTGGAACTATCCACTCATCATTGTCATCCGAGTAGAGAATCTGCGCCGTTCCAATGGCCTTGAGATTGTTGGTGCAAGAGATGGATCTTGCCTTGTCACGCGCCTTGCTCAATGCCGGCAGCAGCATGGCCGCAAGAATGGCGATGATCGCGATTACAACCAGCAGTTCAATCAACGTAAATGCATTTCTCCGCTTCATTTCTGTCTCCTATCTTATTTTGACGCAATAATTCCTAATTGGTGAAATTATATAAAAACTAACATCTTGCCGCAATGCCATGAAAATGACATAAATAACACAAAACGGACATTTTAAGGAGGTAGCCAGCGCGTCCCGCGCTGGCTATCCCTTTCCAGCGCGGG
>JAFZZD010000207.1 GCA_017615955.1 Victivallales bacterium | reverse complement strand
ATAACCAACAACTAACCCCTGACCGTTGAAAATGATGAAGCGTACATTAAGAATTGCCTTTATGATTCTGTTTTCGCTGAATATGCTGCAGGTTTCTATTTTGCATGCAGCAGCAGAAAAGAAGGAGAGCATATCATCTGCGCTATCCTCCGGGACAGGTGTTGAAGGCCAGGCGACAACTGCGGCGGCTGGCGCGGAGGAGGCCATGTCCATCACCTTCAGTGACATAATGGCACGTGGCGGCTGGATCATGTATGTCATTTCAGGCCTTTCCCTGGTGGCAATTGCCCTTGCTCTGTTCTACTGCATGACAATGCGGGCTGGCATACTGTTCCCGAACAAATTCATTGACCAGGCAAAGGACTTTGCCGATGCCAACAAGCTAGAGGAACTCCAGGACTTGTGCGCCACGGACGCCTCACCTGCTGCGAAAATCATATCAGCAACACTGGAGCAGATAGTCCCTGGACATCCACTGGACTACAACCGCCTGAGGGATGCAATGGAGGACGAAGGCGGCAGACAGGCAGGCATCCTGTGGCAAAGGCTGCAATATCTCATGGACATTGCAGTAATCTCGCCTATGGTTGGACTTCTGGGCACGGTCTGGGGAATGATGGTTTCCTTTGGCGGCATTGAAAATGGCGCGGACTTCGCAAAGAAGGCGGAAACCCTTGCAAACGGCATTTCCCAGGCGATGTACACCACATTCGGCGGCCTGATCGTCGGCATCTTCGCCATGGCGCTTTACGACCTGGCCCGCGGGCATCTGAACAAGCTGATCGGCCAGATGGAAAGCGCGTGTGGAGGCATTTTAAGAAGGATCGCCTCTTCAGGCACTAACAAATAAGGCTGCTTCTTCAAGGTAGGAGACTAAGGAATGAACTTCAAGAAAAGAATAGCAGAGACCTCGCCAGGCTTCCAGATGGCCCCGATGCTGGACATTGTATTCATTCTTCTGGTGCATTTCATGGCAGCCACCCTCTTCGCCAAATGGGAGAACAAACTGGACATTACAGTCCCCTCGGCGGACAGCTCCATGTCGGCCTCGCGCCAGAGAATGGAAATAATCGTGAACGTGGACAAGAACGGCGCGATTTTCATAAACAGCATCGAGCTGAAAGCAGAACGGCTGGAGGAAATACTTGCCACCACCCATGCCAGAAGCCCGGAATTGCCGGTCATCATCAGGGCAGACCAGGATGCAAGACACAAGGACGTGATACGGGTACTGGACATTTGCGCAAAGGCTGATGTGCGCAACGTGGCTTTTTCAACAATAACACCACAAGAGCAAGGGAAGTGAATTACATCAAGCTTACATTTCTTGCGGTACTGGCTTCGCTTTCATTAATGGAGGCCTTGGCGCAGACAAGCATCGACCAGGTCAGAAACAAGCCTGACGAACTGTTTGCCTACGCAGGTGGCCTCTACAGGCGCAAGTTCTATGACATGGCCCTGGCGGAATACCGCCGTTTTCTAGAGACGAATCCGGACAACCAGCACGCTCCGGATGCAATGTACTGCGTTGCCTTCTGCCTCAAACATCTAAAAAAGGACGGCGAAATGCAGGAGGCAATCGCCAATTTCCGCAAAAAATACCCCAAGGACAGCCGTGGCGATGAACTGGGCGTCATGGCGGCTGAAAACCTGCTGGAGCAGGGCAAGGAAAGCCAGGCCTTGGAAATACTGGCATCAATCTGTTCTTCCAGCAACAAATCATTCAGCGAATATGCGAACTACAATGTGGCCCGCATTCTGTTGAAAAACGGCAGGCAGACCGAGGCGGAGACGCTGCTGAAACCACTGGCGGACGCAGTTTTAGATGAGAAAATGCCATATAGGTCATACGCCGCCCTGGAATACGCAAGATGCCTGAAAATGAAGAATCAACGTGACAATGCCCTCGCATACGCAAGAAAGGTCGCGAATGCCAAAGGCACGGATCCTGGACTGGCAGAAGAGGCAAAGTTCTTTGTCGGAGAATTATGCCTTAAAATGAATAAGAAAGACGAGGCATTGGAGACATTTGAGGACTGCATAGCCAATTTTCCAAAAGGAAACTTCACAAAATGGTGCCACATCTATAGAATCCACATCACTTTCGGCAAGGCGGACTACAGCAAAGCACTGCTTCTGCTGGCGGACTTCAGGGAAAAATATCCTAATGAAAACAATAGTGAAATTGACTACTGGCAGGCAGTCGCATTAATGGAATGCAAAAGATACAATGAAGCTCTGCCTTTCTTCCAGCGCATCGCCTCCGATCAAAAAGCCAGCCAGGAGACCAGGATGAGTGGACACTACTTTTCCATCTACTGCATGCTGCTTTCAGGCAACTATGCGGAGGCGGCAAGCCAGGCAAAGGACTTTGCCAAGGCATATCCACGCACATCCATGCTAGGCGACGTGCTTATGTTCGGCGCACAGGCTCTGCTGAAGACCAATCGCCTAGACGAGGCGGAGGCACAGTGCCGAAAGGCAATGGCCTTGTTTGCAGACACGCCAGCCAAGCATGAAAACGCCTTGGAGCTGCTACTGGCCATTCTTGAAAAAGGCGGGAAGCTCCAGCTAGCCGTCAATGAACTTCTAGCCCAGGCGGAAAAGGCGGACGACAAGGCGAAGTCGGGTATTTTCCTGCGGGCCGGACGCACTGCCCACCGGGCAGGCAATGCCGCCGTTGCAAAAGACGCATACTGCAAAGCGGCCTCAAGCGCAAAGGACAAGGAGTCGCAATACACGGCTCGAGCCTCTTTGCTGTCTTTGCAGCTGGAGGCAGGCAATTACGAGGAAGCGCTCAAGACCATTGCATTTCTCAAGACAATATGCAGCCAGGACAAGATGCCTGAACTGCTTTTCAATGAGGCAAATGTGCTTATATGCATGGGACGCAACCAGCAAGCCCAGACGCTCCTGCATGAAGTCATTCGCAAGTTCGGCACCTCCGCACAAAGGCGTCTCAAGGCTCAGTTCATGCTCGCCACAAGCCTGATGGTGGAGGGGAACGACAAGGTGGTGCTTCCATTGCTGGATGAGCTTCTATTCAAAAAGCAGGACGGGATTTCGGAACTTGTCACATATCAGTTCCTGGAAGCCGCTGGTCTTGCATACGAACGCCAGGGCCAGCATGACAAGGCCAGAGCCGCCTGGGACAAGATCATTGTCTTGAAAGACGCGTCCCGTGAGCAGATCAACTGGGCAAGGCTTGCCATTGCGCGGAATCTCCTTGAAACGCGAAATGACCCCAAAAAGGCATGGCAGCTTCTGACGGCATTGCGGGTGGAAGGCGAAAAGGGGACTGAACTGGACATGGGCGAGGTGCTTTCACTCCTGGCGGAGGCGGAGCTGCTTCTAGGCAAATCCGAAATGGCGATGTCCTTTGCGGAAAAGGCACTGAAATTGGCAGGCGCAGGCTCCCGTTCCAGTGCACGTGCCATGTTCACATTGGCCTATATTTACTTTAATTTTGAAAAAAATGCAGAAACAGCCAACAGATTTGCAACACAATGCTATATTCTAGCCGATGACAAAGAATACAGCCCGAGGGCAATGGCCCTCTCAATTGAGGTGTTCAAGTCAATGGGCCGGCATGAGCAGGCAAATGAAGTGCTGAAGGAGCTGTCGTTGAAATACCCGCTCTGGCTAGCAGCACACCCTGAATTGAGAAAAGGACAACAGAAATAACAAGATAACCAATAATAACAAAATGCAGGGCGCAAAGCCCCGCAAGTACCTGGCGCAAACACCAAGTACTCCAAGGAGAGGATAAAATGAGCACAGCCAAAATCACAATCCTGTCAGACCCGCTTCGTGGAACATCATTTCCATTGAAAGAAGCTCTCTACACTGTGGGCAGAAACGATTCGGCGGACATCTGCATCCCAGAACCCACCATCAGTGGACACCACTGCTCCCTGACTTTGCTGGAAGACGGAACCTATAGCCTCAAAGACGAGGGAAGCACCAACGGCACACGCCTTAACAACCAGAAACTGGAACCACAGCAGCCCATGGTGTTGAAGGACAGCGACCTTATCCAAGTCGGCAACGTGGAGATCCTTTTCGAATCCAAGGAGGGCAAGGCGCAGAGCACAGTCAAGACCATGACTGTAATCAACCTGGACGACACTGGAACCATGGACATTACCAACACTGGCCTCCAGAACATAGGCATGAAAGTGAACAAAAGAGACAGGGTGGTACGTGAAAACAGGAAGCACAACATGATTTTCATCGTCATACTTGCCATCCTGATCATAGTCGTCCTAGTTGGCCTGGGCTTCCTTGCCTCGATGATTCTGAACGCCGGAAAATAATCCAGCGGACTTCAACTTCAAGGCAGTCGCATTCATCTGCGGCTACACAAAAGCATTTTCCAATGCAGTCTATTGATAAAAACAACAAGGGCAGCGGCAAATCTCATTTCCGGCCGCTGCCCAACGATTCACTATAACCATAATGGCACGAAACAACCAAGACAAATCCACTGAGAACAAAACCCAGCAGCCAGATAACAAAAACCAGCAATTTGGCAGGCAAATCCTGCTGTGGATTCTCATATTCATATCAGTTCCACTGGCGTGCTACTATTTCATGAAGGATGGGAAAGGCGCGCCCAGCCAGTTCATCGCCTCGCAATTTGACACATACCTGGCAGAAGGACGCATCGACAGCGTGACGCTGGAGGAGCAGTCCTCGTCCCACGTCCAGATTCTTTCTGGCCAATACTGGCTGGTGTCAGGAGAATCAAAGGAACTTCGTCCCTACAAAGTGAGGGTAATCTATACAGACGCACTGGACCAGGCAATACGGGAGCACTGCCCGAACCGCAGCGTCAAGGCCGCCAATGGCCTGTTCTCCAGCATACTTGTTTCAGTGCTGCCCATTGTCATAATGCTGGCGCTCTTCTATTTCCTGTTCCTGCGCCAGATCCGCGCCTCCAATGGAGCCGCATTCCAATTCGGCAAAAGCCGTGCCCGCCTAATGTCCCCTTCCGATGAGAAAATCACGCTGAAGGACGTGGCTGGCATCAACGAGGCAAAGGAGGAAATGCAAGAAGTCGTGGACTACCTCAAGGATCCCAAGAAGTTCCAGAAGCTGGGCGGCAAGGTGCCACGCGGCATCCTCATGGTTGGACCGCCTGGAACAGGCAAGACTTTGCTTGGCAAGGCAATCGCTGGCGAGGCCAACGTGCCGTTCTTCTCCATAAGCGGCTCCGACTTCGTTGAAATGTTCGTGGGCGTGGGCGCGAGCCGTGTCAGAGACATGTTCGAGGAAGGCAAGAAACATGCGCCATGCATGATTTTCATAGATGAAATCGATGCAGTCGGGCGCTCACGCTTTTCAGGCATAGGCGGCGGTCACGATGAAAGGGAACAGACGCTAAATGCACTGCTAGTGGAAATGGATGGCTTCGAACCCAATTCAGGCGTAATCGTCCTGGCCGCCACCAATAGGCCGGACGTGCTGGACCCAGCACTGCTCAGGCCAGGCCGTTTCGACAGGCAGATTGTAATTGACCTGCCAGACTTGAACGGGCGTTTCGAAATACTCAAGATCCACGCAAAACGCTACAAGCTAGCCAAGGACGTGGACCTGAGCCATATCGCACGCGGAACATCTGGCTTCAGCGGCGCCGATTTGGCCAACCTGCTTAACGAGGCGGCAATCCTGGCAACCCGCAAGGACAAGGAAGCCATAGACCTGGGCGATCTGGAAGAAGCGAGGGACAAGGTCTGCTGGGGCAAGGAACGCCGCAGCCGCAAGATGACAAGCAAGCAGCGCAAACTCACTGCATACCACGAGGCGGGGCATACGCTGGTAAATATGTACTGCGAACACGCGGAGCCGCTCCACAAGGTCACAATCATCCCAAGAGGAATGGCCCTCGGCGCAACCATGTTCCTGCCAGAGACTGACCGCTACAACATCACCGAGAATGAGGCCATGGACATGATGACCATGGGCATGGGCGGCCGATGCGCAGAAAAGCTCATCTTCCATGAATTGACATCAGGGGCATCAATGGATATTTCACAGGCCACTGAAATGGCAAGAAAAATGGTCTGCAAATGGGGAATGTGCCCCAGGCTGGGCGCCTTGAGCTACGCGGGAAGGGAAGAGCACATCTTCCTTGGCAGGGACATCACCCGCAGCGATGACTTCAGCCCCGAAACAGCACGGGAAATAGACATCGAAATAAGGCGTCTCATCGACACGGCGGAAAGAAGGGCCAGCGATATTCTGGAAACACACATCGACCAGTTGAAGCTGCTGGCTGAGACACTCCTGGAAAAGGAAACCATGAGTTCCACAGAGGTCTATCAGCTTCTTGGCATGAAGGAACGCGAGGTTGAAACAGACGAAGTCATAGACCCAGAACTTCAGAACACAGCAGAAGACAACAACAAGGAATAACTGTAACAAGGGCGGGACGCCCTTGTTACACCCTGTTGCCCAAGTCGCAAACAATCGAAGCCGCTGGCCTTAGCCAGCGGAAAAAGCAACTCATTTCCTGAACACAGCCTTGAATTAACACCAAATGCATTACGATGCCCTGATAATAGGTGCTGGTCTTTCGGGGCTGGGTGCTGGAATAAGGCTGGCCATTGGCGGGCGGAAAGTCCGCATTTTCGAAAGTCATTCCATACCTGGCGGGCTGAATTCCTACTATTTCAAGGGCAAGTCCTACCAGGATGTAGGGCTTCATGCCTTAACAAATTATGCGCCTGAAAATCAAAGAGGCGCCACACTAAACAAGATACTGCGCCAATTGCGCATAAAGAGGGAAGAACTGCAGCTTTGCCAGCAGCAGCAATCGGAAATCGCATTTCCCAATGCAACGCTGAAGTTGAACAACGATTTCCAGTATTTCAGAGAACAGATCCGCTCCAGTTTTCCGTCCCAGCTGGAGGGCTT
>JAFZZD010000206.1 GCA_017615955.1 Victivallales bacterium | reverse complement strand
TTAATGTCTGTCACCAAAACTTTCTCGCCCAACGCAATGCCATTGTCAACGCTGGCGATGCAAATTGATGCACTGTTGGGATTCAGCTTCAGCCATGAATTGGACTTTACTGGAAGAACTTGTCGCTTTGCACTCCACGCCTGGTGAGGAAGATGCCGTGATGGCACACCTGACCCAATGCTGGCAACGTGCGGGCTGGACGGTGGAGAGCCTGGGACGCTTTGCTGTCCTGGCCAGAAATGCGCAGTTTTCAGGCAAACCTGTGGTTCTGGTCTGCGCCCATGCTGATTCGCCGGGATTCAGCGTGCAGTCTGTCTCCGACGATGATCCTTTGACAAGCACGGTCATTCCCTTGGGCGGTCCCCGCATGACCGAAGGACATGTGCATGAACCTGTCTGGGTTTCGTGTGACGACGGTTCCATCATTCAGGGAATGCTCCGCCGCAGCCGTAAACGTCATCGCCATGGCCCTGCTCAATGGGAATACACGCTGAAGACCGACCAGCCTGTTCAGCGTGGCGCACGGGTCTGCTGGAAGGGGAACATTGAACGTTCCGACGAATGGATTCATGCGCCTTTCCTGGATAACCGCATCGGCTGTTTTCTGCTGGAGGAGTTGGCCATGCATCTGTTTGACGCTGAATGTGACGTCGTGCTGGCCGCCACAACCAATGAGGAGTTCCTGGGCTTTGGCGCCGATGTTCTGGCTCATGCGGTTCATCCCGATTTGGTCTTTGCCTTGGATGCCACTTACGCCGACAAGGCGCAGGGGATTGCCCTGGGTTCAGGCCCCGTGCTGACCTTGAGCGACAAATCCGTCTGCCTGGCTCGTTGTCAATGGCGTGCCCTGCGGGATTTTTGCACGGTGCACACCCTTCCTCTGCAAGCGGAAATCTATAATTTCAGCGGGACGGATGCGCGGGCTTTCCCTGTCGCTGGCGCATATTCCCCTGTCTTCCCGTTGTTGGTCGCCACGGAGGGCAATCACACCCCTCAGGAGGAAGCGCGTCTGGATGACATTGCATCACTTCAGCAATTGCTGACGGCCGTATGCCAGACCCCTGACATTGTAGTCCAATTGGTTTGTGGCTGGCAATCTGGCGATATGTCAGATCCCTGACATTGCAGCCTAATTGTTTTGTGACTGCCAATCTGGCGATATGCCAGATCCCTGACATTGCAGCCTAATTGTTTTGTGACTGCCAATCTGACGAACAGCCATGACGCATGACGGTTGCACCCGTGTATTTCCCTTGCTCTTTTTGGCTGCGCCAGTAGAAACAGGACTATTTTGCGCCAGACCATTTGATTTTTCCACAGAAAATGCCATATTATTTACACGAAATGCCTTGGTTATTCCGGCGTCGATGATTGCGGAGAGATGGCTGAGTGGTCTATGGCAGCGGTCTTGAAAACCGCCGAGGAGCAATCCTCCGAGGGTTCGAATCCCTCTCTCTCCGCCAGTTTTATACTTGAAAAGCTCCAAAGTGTCACAAGGTGTCACAATCTGGAGCTTTTTTTTGCCCATTCCACTGCTATATTAAGTCATGGAAGGTCGTCGCCGATACGACAGGTGGTTTGAGATGGGCAAGAACAGAACGAGAAGGAAAATGGACAAGGAAGCAGAAGAGTCGCACCGTTCTTTGGATCTCGGTGGTCTTCATCGTAAAAAGGGGAGAAGCAACTGGTACTACCGCTGCACAATCAACGGCGTGACCAAGGACATCAGCACGGGCACGGACGA
>JAFZZD010000205.1 GCA_017615955.1 Victivallales bacterium | reverse complement strand
TGCGTCAGCATTCGCAGCATGCCGCCATTCCACTTCGGGCCAGCAGTGAATATTCTCGATGCATTGTAGATTGCCTTATCCACAAGCGCCTTCCTCTTGGGAGGCAGGTCCGCCAACTGCTTGTCAATGCGCATCTTTACAGCCTCCACCACGCGAGGCACGGCAATCATCAGCGTGGGCTTGTACACACTCAGGTTCTTCTGGAAGTCCCTTATGTCTCGTGGCACGCAGCACACTGCGCCACGCATGGCGACGCAAAGTATCTCGCACACCAGTGCATAGCTATGCCAGTAGGGCAGCAGTGAAATCAGGCTGTCGCTGGTCCTCACCTCAAAATTCTGTATCGCCCAGTATGCATTCGTCCAGACATTCCTGTGCGTCAGCATGACTCCCTTTGGCATGCCAGTGGAACCACTGGTGTAAATGAGAACGGCGACTGCATCGCAGCCAACATCGTGTGGCTTGATTTCATGCACGGTATCAGTACCCCAGGGCATGTCGTCCAGGCAAATCACCGGAGTGTCACCTGCATTGCCCCGCACCTTGCTCTCGAATGCCTTGTCCGCAATCACCAGCTTTGCACCGCAGTCCTTAATGATGAAACTCATTTCAGTGTCGCCCAATGTCTCGCATACAGGAACAGCAATCGCCCCAAGGAACCATGCCGAATAGAAGAATGTAAAATGCTTGACCGTTTTCGGAGAGATCATCGCCACCCGGTCTCCTTCCCCTATGCCTTTTTCAGACATTAGCTTGCACCAGGCAGTAGCATCCTTGTAAACCTGCCCATAACTTATGTTGGTCAGTTCACTTCCCTTGGCACAGGTTCTTAAAAAATCCGCATTCGGCCTTTTTTTGAGCCATTCCTCGGCATACAAGCCCAGGGACTTCTCTATTTTCCAATCCCGATCAGACATTCACGCCTCCTTGACTATAGAGGTAATTGCATAAAAAAAGCACCAGATATGCCATAACGCTGTCAATTTCCTGACGGCTTCTGGCGCCTGATGCTTTTTGTTCTAAGGCTATTCACCTAAATGAAAAATGGCAGCTTTCAGCTGTTAGCAGCCACTCTGGCCGCCAGGCGGGACTTCTTCCTGTCCGCCTTGTTGTCATGAATAACACCAACCTTGGCAGCCTTGTCCAGTTCAGAGAAGCACTTTGACAGCGCAGTTGCAACTGCAAATGCCTTGTCAGTGGCCTTGCCAGCCTCTTTCGCAGCCTTGGTCTCCGCCGGGAAGAACTTGTCCAGGAAAGCCTCCACTTCGGCATCCTTGGCCTTCAGTATGTAATCAAGATTCGCTTCCGCAGTCTTCACGCGGGATTTGCGCATGCGGTTGATGAGCTGGCGCTTAACGCTCTGCCTTAATCTCTTTGCAGCAGATGAAATGTTGGGCATCTCTTTCTTTTTCCTCTTCTTTAATCTTTTTTTGGTATTGGTAAAAAATTTTGGGGCATAATATGCCACATTTGCCTTGAAAATCAAATTCATCAGGGCAATTTTTCTATGCGTGTCGCTCCCTTGCTCCATTGCGCACATTCATTGGCGCCACATCCTGTCCTGTGGCGCGGCATTTTTGCCGCGCATGCACCTCTATTTCGCCAACCACTGCACTGTTTTGAAAAGCAGTTCTTTTTCCTGTGTGGAGAGAGGCGTGTCCTTGTCGGCTTTTCCAATGCCCAGTCCCAGCCCGCAGGCGGCGTATCTTCCCTTTGCGACCTTGCCCACTATCATGGTGCACTTTCCACTTTGAGCCTCCAGAAATCTAATGCCCTCCTTTCCTGGCTCCATTTCAATCATATCCACGAAACTAGACTGGTTCAAACTGCCCTTGCCGCCATCTTTTGCATAGTGCCAGTTTCTCTCCTTCAATGGCACCTGGTTAACGCTTTTCACCACATCAGGGAACAGGTTCGGGAATTGCCTTGTCCCCACCATTGCATGTGTCAGTAGAAGAGCGCCGCCATTTCGTACATAGTCGCGAAGAACCTTGGCTGTTTCCTCACTTCTGAAAAACTCCACCTTGCGCCTGACCTGCGGCAGCACAATCACCTTGCATTCTGCCATGTTGTCGGGTTCGGCATTGTAAAGGATCGCCGCATCAATGCCTGGCTTCGACTGCAATGCCTCCAGAATCGGTTGTGCACCATACGCGCCATCGTGCCATACGCCCACCTTGATGCCGCCATTGTTGGCAAATTGCGGCGGTCCCTTGCGGACAAGCACCTCCTTCACTTCTTCAGGGGAAAGACTGCGTATAATCGGGCTTCTTGCCACAAAGCCCTCGTTCTCAATTCTGATTCGATAGCGGCCTGCCATTTCCAATTTCAATGACAGATGCAGCCCTTTTTGCGTAAGCTGCCCTGAAAGGCCGCGCCCGCCAATGTTGGCTCCATCAAACTCCACCGAGACTGCCAGCTTCCTGTCAATGACTTTCCTGGGCAAATCCACATCAATGCAAACAGTCTCCGCCTGCCAGAAGGCACCGTCCAGAAGCCATGGCAAGAACGGAATATGGAAAATGCACCCGCATGAATTATGCGGCAAAGCGCTGACTTTACTGGCGCAGGCACCCTTTCCCAGCTGAGGCAGCAAGTCCTCAAGAAACCCCTTCTTCAAATCAAAGCAGACAAAGCCATCATGCCCCAGTTTTCTTGCCTTCTCAATCTGCTGGAGAGCGGGCACAGCACCCTTCAACTTGTATAGGCCGACACCTATGTAAACAGGCACCCTGCCCTGGTTGTAGTCGTACTGTGCCTGAAGCCAGGTGGAATATTCATTCATGTCGGCAGAATAGTCCATGGGGCAGATAAAATCAACCCAGCCATTGTCTATCCACTCACGCACATCCTGTCCTATCCATTCAGGCGAATTGTTCCACTCTGGATAAACCGCCACTGACAGCTTAGCTTTCGACCCAGCCTTGGCAATCCGCTCTTTCGCGCCTTTGACCAGTTTGGATATATTGCCGCACCGCCAGGCGCAGAAGTCATTGAAGAGACATCCTCCCGCCTGGCAGTCGCCAGGCCATGTCTCGACTTTCCTGCCCAGCGAGGTTTCAAACGCCTCCCTTGCGCCATCACTGTAGTCGAATCTGCTGCTGGAATAGCGTATATAGTCCAGATGTATGCCATCCACTTTGTACCTTTTTGCTATTTCCTCGATTGCATCCAGTTCCAGGGCAAGGTTTTCCGCGATATGCGGTGCCAGGAATGCGCTGTCCTCCCCATTTGCGGCCTTCTGCGTGCGCTTGGCGGTCTGCATCGCAGACAACTTGTCCGCAGGATACCTGTAACCCAGATTCCAGCACACGCGCCAGACATGCAGTTCCACGCCATACTTGCGGCATGCCTCCAGGCACAATGCGACCTGGTCGCCCTTCTCCGCAATGTCTGGCGCATTCATCAGCACGGAACTTGGATAGTCCGCCAGATCTGCCCAGCATGCATTGAGAAACAGGGCATTGAAGCCATTCTCCGCCAAGGTGCGCACCACCTCATCCCAGCTGTAGCCAGGCACACCATACGCAGAATGGCACCAGACTCCACGCAATTCGCCTGGGCGAGCCGCTGCGCTCTCCATAAAGATACGGCTGCCTAGTTCATCCGCCTTGCGATACTGCTTCACCGCTTCAGGAAACTTATTCTGCCTGAACAAGGCATCTCCGGCCTTCTGGCAAGAAACAGCCTGCGCCAATATGGTACCCAACTCCATTTTTCCGCATTGTGCAATGCGCCTCTGAAGTTCCCCCACCGTATCCTTTCCGGCAAAGGCCAAAACCGAACTCTGCAACTTTGCGGCGTGCTGTCTCCATACATCAGGCTCAAAAACCGCCAGTGCCGCCATCAGGAAATCACCGCCATTCACGGCATCCTGGTCAAGATACACTCCACCAAAATAAATGCCGTTCTTATTCAAGGTGGCTGCAATGCCCAGGGGCTTTCCCGTCCCATCAAGCCAATGGCCTATTGCCAAAGTGCCAGTCTGCAGCGTTGATGCCATTATACTGTTTGCGCGATGTGCCATTCTGCCAGGGAACGCCGCCAGTATTTCCATGCCATTCTCAAAGGAGACACCCTGTATGCTGCCTGGCTTGTGCAGCTGGTACTGCACCTTCGCAATGCCCAGGTGCTTCAGAACCGCAGCATCAACATCATAGAAGGCAAGCAACTTGCCGCCTCCAGCCAGATACGAGCCAATCTTGTCTCTTGTTCCATCGCCCAATTTGCCTGTGTTAGGCAATATCACCACAGACGCCTTTGAAATATCAGCCGCCTTCACATCGGCTTCTGTCTTGGTTTTGCACTCAATGCCACAGTCAGCCAGCCTGGCCAGCAATATGCCAGCATATTTTTTCTGTTCAGGCGTCACGCCTCCAATAAGCAACAGATCCCCGCAAAAACAACAAAACGAAAAACACAATAATATCGCAAATAAACGTCCCATAATTTTCTCCCTTATTTCAACGCAGAGTTTTTTTAACGCAGAGGCGCAGAGAC
>JAFZZD010000204.1 GCA_017615955.1 Victivallales bacterium | reverse complement strand
GGTGGACGCGGCTGGAAACGTGACTACCAGCGAGGCCCTTAAAATCACCAACATCGACAAGACTGCACCGGAAATCACATCCTTCGACATGGAAATAACGCAGGAGGAAGGCATACAGGTCAACCTGACCTTCAGCGAGCCTCTTGCACTGCTGCAATACTCCTTGAACGGCGGAGACTGGCAGGCCATGGAAGGCACACTGCTCATCCTGCATGAAGACGGCTCACTGCGCTTCCAGATGACCGACCTGGCCGGCAATGTCTCCGTGTCAAACGAATACACCCTGGATGCCAACCCCGTCATCACAGACATCCAATGCCAGGCGCTGCAAAACGGCGGTACACTCGTGGATTGGAGCAACGACACGACAACACAATTGACAAGCAACTTCGACCTGGCTCTGTCGAATGGCGGCGGCTTCGCCAGGCTGAACGGGCTGGAGGCCACTGGCGTGGAATGCCTCAACGCCACGGCAGGCGATGTTTCGCTTTCTGTCAAGCCCGATTTCTCTAACAATTGGACGCAGCCTGACAGCGCCATTGCAGCCATGTCCGCCTCTGGCGCAAAACTCATCCTTGGCATTGGCAATGGCATTCCGGAACTGATGCTCGCAAGCGGCACAAGCACCTGGAGCAATGAATATCGTGCACGGCACACTGGCACGGAAGAATGGCTTGGCACAAGGGAATTCGTGACGTTGGAAGGCAAGAACAAGCTGGACGATGTATTCTCTGGCTCCAACGACGCCTCAATTCTCCTGCTTACGGACGATGACAACGGCGATGCCTTGTTTGTGGATGACATATACACAGCCTTCCCAGATGGCCTTGAGGCACAAGCACGCCTCGCCCAAATAGACGAGATCCGCGCGGGCGCGGGCGATGACATAGTGGACCTTACCAGCCAGAGCTTCGTGTACGTCGGCAACGGCATTACAATACGCGGCGGACTTGGCGACGATGTCATCTGGGCAAACAAAGGCAACAACCTGCTATTCGGCGATGACGGCAACGACCGCCTCGTTGGCGCCACAGGCTCTGACATCATCGTGGGCGGCATTGGCAACGACGCCATGCATGGCGGCGGCGGCGACGATATCTTCACATTCTGCGACAACTGGGGACAGGACACCGTCGAGCAGCTTGTTGCATACACTGTCACGCTCTGGTTCAAGGAAGGCAACGAGGCCAATTGGAACACCGAGACGCTCACCTACGCAGACGGCAACAATTCAGTCACAGTGCTTGGCATCGGACTGGATCACATCACTCTCAAATTCGGTAATGACGGCAGCGAACAATATCAGAACCTGCTGGACGCTGGCGCATTCGAGGAGGCCACCAGCGAGAAAATCTTCGAGAACCAGCCCTTGCTGGCATAATTCAACGCAGAGACGCTTTTTTAACGCAGAGGTTTTGCTTTTGGCTGTGTGCTTTAGGAGTTCGGCATAACCATACGATGAACGCAAGTTACTGCTCAAGCTTCTCTACGCCTCTGCGTCTCTGCGTTAAAGAGGGGGCTGAATAGTTACACATCAAGAAATAATCGCCATCCACAATGGCACGGTAACAAGGCAGCCCACATGGGTTGTGAGGATGGCGGTGGCTGCGGTTTCAGGATCTGCATTGAAGCAGGTGCTGTACGCCGCCGATGCAATCGAGCATGGCATAAGGGCGACCAGGTAGCATATCATCCTGCCTTCTGCTGGGATTGGCATGAAATGCAGCGCCAGCAGGCAGAGCGCAGGTATCAGCAGCAGACGGCATACGGCCAGCGTAATATGAAATGGCTGGAATATCTTGTCCAGTTTCAGTCCCGCCATGTTGCTGCCCGCGATAATCATGGAAACACCCACCGTGCCTGCACCCATGCTGCGGCATGTGCCCACTATGTTCTGGCACAGCATATCATAGAATGTGCCTTTGTGCGGCACCAACCAGGGCATGAACTCCACCGATACCAGCATCACCACTGCCAGCATGATTGCCAGCATGGGCATGCAAATCACCTTCTTCAGTTCCTTGGGCGAGAAGCCGCCTGTGATTGCCACGATGCCAATGGTCCAGACACCAATTTCACCGCCGACAAAGCCCAGCGAAAGAATGGCTACGCCCTTTTCTCCGAACATGCCCAGTACCAGCGGCAATGGCATGAACATGAAGTTGAGCAGCGAACACTGGTAGTGGAACATGCGCCGTTCTGCATCGCTGCGATTTCTGAAGAAGCGCAGAACAATAGCCCCAACGGCAAAACCAATCAAAAACACGACCAGTTCGCTGACTGGATATATCCAGCTGCCCAGCAATTCCTTGAAAGTATAGCCGCTCACCAGCGAAGCAAATATGGTGGGCGGATAAATGTAGTTCATCAAGAGGCTTGACAACGCACGGGTGCTATCCACATTCAATACACCCTTTTTGCGCGCAATCACACCCGCCAGTATCATCAGCGACAACGTCGCCACGCGGATGAACATTGTAATAAAATTGTCCATGACAAAAAAATGTGAGCGCCGAGGCGGCGCTCACTCAAGTTGGCGTTCTAAATGCGGGCGCCGAGGCAGCGCCCACTCAAGTTTTCTTTACTCTTCAAGTGCCTTCTGGTGGCGCTGGTTTTGTTGCTGCTGGATGTTCTGAATCTTGCTCTTGGCATTGTTGCCGGCCTTCACCTGCGTGTAGCCAGTGCCATAGTTCATGACGCCCTGAACTTCCTGGGACACCTGCGCGGTCTTGCTTTGTTTTGCGGGTGCTGCGGGTGCTGCGGGCTTTTCCACCTTCTGCACCACTGGTGGCTTCTTCGCGCTGTTCTGCTTTTCAATCTCCTGCTTGCGCCCTGCTGCATAAATGATGAAACCAATAATCAGGACAATCACAAGAATAACGAAACCTTTCATCTGCCAATCTCCTTCACTGTTGCCTTACGATTTGAATCTCATAATCCACTTTCTTGCCTGTGAACACCGCATTGTACTCTTCCTTTGGCTGCGGATACCCAGGAGACACCAAAGACCAGTTCTCTTTATGCAGAAGATTCACCAATGATTGCACTTCCGCATCAGTTAATGTGGCAGAATATATCACTTGCTCGTCATTTTTCTCTTTGACGACAATGTTTTTTTCATTTGCCTGCCCGATTTTCTTCAGCAAATCGCAGGCCTCGTCCAAATCGGGAACCGTCCACACATGCCTTAACACAGGAGCGATGCCCACATGAAGCCGCCCGCCACTGGAGGCAGGCACCAGCGATGCATTCACGCCCGCCAGACGCAACGGCACATGCCTGGATGCTTCAATCGGAGCCTCGCCCTGCTGCGGGATACGGCTGTCCAAACGCAAATCCTTCTGTGCAGGCTGTTCAGCCGCAACACTGCCATTGGAGGGAGTTGCGCTTTCCGTGCCCAGCATGACCAGGCCAACAACCACAATGGCCGCTGCGGCGGATGCAGCATAGCGCAGCCATGGATTGCGCCAAAGGGAAATGCGCTTTCTCTCCCAGGCAGGTGCTCGCGAACTCACCGCGCCCATTATACGTTCTTCCAGTCCCTTGGGCGGCACAAACAACTCCGACAAAGCCCGCTCAATACGCATCATATCTGCGTCTTCCTTGTAATCGTCTTCCTTGTTCATTGCAAATCACCCAAGCGTTTCTTCAATTCATCGCGTGCCCTTGCCAGGCGGGACTTAACAGTGCCCATCTGGCAACCTAATGCATCCGCTATTTCCTCATAACTCATCTCCTGGACGACACGCATCACCAGAATCTCCCTGTATGCCTCTGGCAGTTTCGCCAATTCGGCGGACACACGGCCCCGCAGTTCCTCCAGTTCGGCATCCTTTTCAGGTCCAGGCGTTTCATCAGGCAAGTCATACTTTCTGTTGTCCTCGCCATCATCACCCTCCACAGGCGCATCAATGC
>JAFZZD010000203.1 GCA_017615955.1 Victivallales bacterium | reverse complement strand
GGGGATACGTACTGGACAAAATCCCATCCTCCGTCCCCTTCACCTTCGAAAAATCAAGATGCAGTCTGGAGACGCAGGCCGCCTGGCTGGGGGTGCAGCACGTGAACTACAACAACAGCCTTTTTAGCAAGGAGTACATAGAAGAGCATTTCCCTGTGTGGGACAAGGAAATACTTTCGACCTGCATTGAAAACCGCCTTTCGGACAGGCACATGGAGAGGCTGTCCAGCATGAAAGGCATTTTCTGCATGCTGGAGCACGACCACTATTTGGAAAGCGCCATCCGCATCGCGAAACTCTCCTTGAAATATCCCAATATTCAAGGCGTGAATTTCGATGACTTCTGCAAAGCACGGGGCAGCAGCTCCATCCTGCCCGAACTCCACGACAAAATAAAGGAGATCAATCCCGCCTTGAAAATCTCCATCGTCACCTATTCCAACTGGGACCAGAAGGAATATGAGAACACATCAAAGTATGTGGATATGTATTCCCGCTGGTGCTGGGTGCCAGCCGAGGATTACTGGCGTTTCCATGAAAATGACATAAAGCGCCTTCGTGACGTCATCGGTCCCGACAAGACCATCGTCCAGGGAATATACATCCACGATTTCGGCTCATCCGGTCTGCCTGTCACGCAATGCTACAGCAAAGTTCCCTTCGAGGTATTCCAGAAGAGCGTGGAAACCATCTGTGAAAACACCTTCAACGGAATCATCGATGGCTTCATAATTCCCCAGGCCGCCTACTTCAGCTGCCTCAGCCACAAAAAGCATGTCTGCTGGCTGAAGGAGTACATTGACTGGTTTGATGCAACCACCACTGTCCTGTAACCAGAGGTGATTTCAAACCCGCGCGAAATGCGTTTCGATATGCTCGCAGTGGAAACATAGAAAGGAGTTGTTCAATGTCGCAAAATGAAATCTTACAGGGTAGTGGAAAGGAGAGCAGCGTTTCCCAGTTGTTCTATCTTGATTTCAACGGAGCAGAGACATCATATTTCAACCGTGATTTGGGCATAAGCATAGACAATGTGTCCGTGTCGGCATCAGGCTTTGGTGCACAGCAGGCCGCGACCATTGTAAACGCCCTCAACACGCGGTTTTCAGGCGAGGCGTTCTTCACCACGATTCGCCCCGACGAGGGGGAGTATTCGACGGTTTATATCGGCTTGACTTCCGCCTTTGACGCATACGGGCAATTTCTAGGCATAGCGGAAACCGTGGACACCGGCAACAAAATCCATGACGACAATGCCTTCGTGCTTCTGGATGCAAGAGCCACAACGGAACAGGTCGCATCCGTCATCGCACATGAGGCAGGGCATCTTCTTGGCAATGTGGAACACGGAGGAGAAGGGCTGGGGCGCTATGCCCTGGAAACAAGCGTAGCCAATGGCCAGGTAAGCAGCGGCATAGCCTTGCAGGAGGCGGATTACCTTCGTGTTTCATCAGGAGGAACTGCCGAGAACACAACTGTCAACGAATGCGGCGGGGTTTATGTATATGAGGGCGGCACTGCGAACAGCACCACCATCAACAGATGGGGTGAACTCTATGTGTATGAGGGTGGCATTGCGAACAGCACCACCGTCAATGAAGGCGGGTGGTTTGAGGTAAGTTCCGGCGGCACGGCATACGGTGGGGCAATAAGTTCTGGCGGCACAATGTGGGTTGACGGCGGCGGCACTGTGGAGGAAATTGTTGTCAGCAATGGCGGGTATGTGAAGGTGTTTGAAGGCGCTGAAGCCACTGGACTGTCAATTGAAGACGGCGGCGCGTTTGAATTTGTTGTTGCACCTGAAACATACGTGCAATGGACCTCAGGCGGCTTTGAATACGAGATGGAGGGAGGGCTTCTTTCGGAATATGTGCTCAGTTCAGGCACCATATCGGTTTTACAGGACGGCATTGTGGAAGGCATTACGGTCAATGCTGGTGGAGAACTTTGGGTTTACGATGGCGGCATGGCAATGCAGATCATTGAAAATGGCGGCTTTGTTTGGACCCAAGATGGCGCCGAGGCAAGTTTTGACACGAATACATTCAGTGGCGTGGTGCTTGAAAATAACATGGCCACAGTGCATGCGGAGACCACGGCGCTCGACACCACCATTAATGACCAGGGCGTGATGAGCATATTTGAAGGGGGAAGCGCCAGCGGCGTTGTCGTCAACCAGGGCGGTGTGCTTGAAATCTCAAGCGGCGGAATTGCGACAGAGGTCATGGAGAACGGCGGCTTTGTGTGGGTGAATGAAGGCGCCTCCGCGACATTTGTCTCCAATGCAGTAAACAATCTGGAACTGGGCCTGAAAGAAGGCGAAGAACCGCCTTCCTTGGAAGTTTACGAGGAGAAGGCAAGCCTCCATTCAGGCACGACGGCCACCAGCACCACCCTTTATGATTGTGGATGGCTCCACATTTGCGAGGGCGGCGTCGCGAATGACACGGTTGTCAGTTCTGGCGGCGAGATATGCGTCTATGAGGGCGGAATTGCCAATGGCATCACTGCCAATGACGCCTGCTGGATCACCTTGAAGGACGGGGCCACAGTTTCAGGGCAGATTGACTTGAATGGCACTTCGGTAATTCTTGTCCAGGGCGATGTATATGCCGAGGATGCGGAGTTCAATTTCCACTTTGACACACAGACGCCAGAGGATTACTATCTTCTCTGCTTCATCGACCAATACTGGTATGAGTTCGATGGAATAGGCAAGCTGTTCGGCGGCTCCTTTGCAATCACAATTGGCCCATCGCTGGATTGCGGCGTCTATAAATTCATCGCTGGGGCGATGGACTTCGATGTGACTTTTGCCGTGATGGACGCCGATAGTCAGAGCATCGGCGAATTGGATGTCGATGGCGCCATTCTTGCATACGGCGGCTTTGGCTACTATTTGGCGAGTGACGGCGAGAACATCACATTGAACGTGGTAGATGCGGAGGAGACAGATATAGTTCCTCCTGTCATCACAGGCATCGCCGCTGATGTGACTTCTGCCACCAACGGCGCCGTCACGGTCACCGCCACTGCCAGCGACAATTCAGGCGAAGTCACGCTGTACTACATAAAGGACGGCGGCCTGCTCACCGTTTATGAGGATGGCGTGGTGTTCACGGCCAACGGCAGCGTGATTTTCAAGGCGGTTGACGCGGCGGGCAACGAGACGTTCAGCGACGAGTTCGTGGTATCGAACATCGACAATGTGGCACCAGTCATTTCAGGCATCGCTGCTGATGTTATGGAACCCACCAAGGGTGCAGTCACAGTTACCGCCACTGCCAGCGATGATTCCGGCGAGGTGTCGCTGTACTACTCCAAGGACGGCGGCGATTTCACGGCATACGAGAACGGCGTGGTGTTCACCGAAAATGGCAGCGTTGTCTTCAAGGCAGTTGACGCGGTTGGCAACGAGACAGTCAGCGAAGAGTTTGCGGTCACGAATATTGATACAAACGCGCCAGTTATTTCAAATGTGGCTGCGGATGTGACAGAACCCACCAACGGAGCTGTCAAAGTCACGGCGACCGCCAGTGACAATTCAGGACAGGTGTCGCTGTACTACTCCAAGGACGGCGGTGATTTCATGGCCTACGAGAATGGCGTTGCATTCACGGAGAACGGCAGTATCGTGTTCAAGGCGGTTGACGCAGCTGGCAACGAGACAGTCAGCGATGCGTTCACAGTCACGAACATCGACACAGTTGCGCCAGTCATTGCCAATGTGGCCGCGGATGTGACGGAAACCACCAACGGCACAGTCAAAGTCACCGCCACCGCCAGTGACGATTCAGGCGAGGTCACGCTGTACTATTCCAAGAACGGTGGCGACTTCACGGCATATCAGGATGGCGTGGCGTTCAGTGAAAATGGCAAGGTTGTGTTCAAGGCAGTTGACGCTGCGGGCAACGAGACGCTCAGCGAAGAGTTCTTGGTATCGAACATAGACAGTGTGGCGCCAGTCATTTCAGACATCGCGGCTGATATTACAGCACCCACCAAGGG
>JAFZZD010000202.1 GCA_017615955.1 Victivallales bacterium | reverse complement strand
GATAGGGAGTTTCGGAAGGGGGAAAGGGAAATATGTGAAATGAAATAATTGCAAAACTTTTGCGCAAAGCCGCAAACTATCGAAGCCGCTGGCTTTAGCCAGCGGAAAAGGCTTGCAATGCCAATAGTTTTGCAATCACCTCAAATCTTTGCCATTTATGCTAAACGCGATTGCAACATTATTGGGTCTGAAACATTCGCTGGTCACTGGACTGGCAATTGCCGCATTGCTGATTGTCTTTGGACCTCAATTGAAAAAAATAGGCAATGCACAGCAGGTACAGCAGGTGCAGCAAGTGTCTTCTCAAGCTCCACAGGCTATTGAAACACAGCAAACATTGCCACAGGAATCTCAGCAGAATAACTCCCTTCAGGATAACATAAAAATGCTGGAGCTGGACGAAAAAGGCTTCAACTGGCATAGAGATTGGTGGAAATACGTGCTCATGACATTATCAGTGGTTATTGTGGCATATCTTACGCTGAAAGTCACAAATATGCTGTTCCGCACTGCGATTGTCATGCTCTGCATTGGCATCGGCATTGTTGGCTCGCTGCTGCTGACACCTGTGGTCACACCTTGGCTGGCAAATCTTCTGGAGGGAAAACTCCCCGCATTTCTGGCGCCCGTCTATATTGCTTACGCACTTTGCTTCCTGCTATGCTACCTCATTGCAACAGCAATCACAAACGCCGTAGGCAAGCCAGGCAAATCAAAAAACGACTCCAAGACAGATGACGATGCCAAATAAAGCAATAGTAGGCATTGGCATTTCCGCAGATTATGACTCCACATCGGTGGAGGCCGCAGTACGCAATTCCCTGGAGCCATTCGGGGGCATGGGCGCATTCGTCAAGCCAGGCCAGAAGGTGCTGCTGAAAGTGAACCTGGTGGCACCGTCAAGCCCGCCATTGGCAGTCACAACGCATCCAGAGGTGCTGCGGGCAGTCATACGACTGGTAAAAGAGGCTGGCGGCATCGCATTCGTGGGAGACGGTCCAGGCGTAGGCGACACGGAAACAGCGGCAAGAGTGTCTGGTCTGACCGAGGTGATCGACGCAGAAGGCGCAAGTCTGCTCCCATTCAATGATGTGGCGATCTACGAAAACCTGGACAACACCATAATTAAGAAACTGGCACTTACAGCACATCTGAAAAACATGGATGTGCTTATCACCCTCCCTAAACTGAAGACACATTGCCAGATGGCCTTCACCGGCGCACTGAAAAACCAGTTCGGCCTGATCCCAGGCGCCGCAAAGGGACAGTTCCATTTCCGTTTCCAAAACAGGGCCAGCCTGGCCGACCTTATGATCGACATCAACCGCACAGCACACACGGCACTGGCTATCATGGACGGCATCGTGGGCATGGAGGGGCCAGGCCCCAGCGGCGGCACACCACGGCAAATCGGCGCAATCATCTCTGGACCTGACTTGGCGGCAGTCGATACAGTGGCATGCGACATCATTGGCCTTTCTCCAGAAGAGGTGCCTGTGTCAATAGCGGCAAGACGAGCCAACTACGGCGCCACCAGACTTCAGGACATAGAAGTCTTCGGTGCTTCCCTGGAACAACTCCGCATCCCTGACTTCAAACTGGTCAAGGCACCTGCAAACATCATGCAAATAGTGCCACTGCCAAAGTTCATGCTGCGCTGGCTCCGTGCGCAAATGGCACCTAAACCACACATCAAGCCAGAGACATGCATAAAATGCAGACGCTGCGAAAAGGGATGCCCCGTCTCTCCACCCGCAATCACCCCTCTCGCCCCCCCCAAAAAACAAGTCAATGACAAGACCTGCATACGCTGCTATGGCTGCCATGAATTCTGCCCAGTAAAGGCAATCGAACTCAAAAAAAGCACACTGGCAAAACTCATCGACCTCAACAAACTCGCCACCTGGGCCTCAAAACTACTGGGCCGCCTCGCCGCCCCCTTCCGTTAACTCTATTATTTTATTTATTTGGGGAGAGGG
>JAFZZD010000201.1 GCA_017615955.1 Victivallales bacterium | reverse complement strand
CATCCCACCACATTCTCTCCCAGCCCCAGTGCGAACAAGGTTTCCGTCAACGAGGGAGCCAAGGACACAATCCTGGCATTGTCATACCCGCCAGCCGTCCCTTTTTGTTCTACTCCACCCTTACAGCCAAACAAGAACAACAACGATACAAAAACTGCAATAAAACTAAAATGCATAACAAAATCAAATATCAGCGCAAATCAAAAACTCTACGCGGGCGAAACGCCCGCGCACAGAACAGTCCACAGTCCACTATATTTCATCTGCGTTCTTGAAATGCATCTTGGCATAGCGTGGCAAGGCATGCCTGCCAAGTTTTTCCACGATTTTCCTGGCGGCGGCGGTGGCTGCAGGACCGCCGCCCTTGGGCAGTTCCAGCTCCACTTCCTTGCCAAGATGCTCCATTACGCGGACGAATTCCGCCCGCGCCAGGATCGAGGCAGCCGCTACCGCCACATCCGCCTCTGCACGTGGATGCTGCTCGAACTTGATTTTCTTGCCCCGTTCCTTGAGGGCGGCAGTCAGCACGTATGGCGAGGCGGCGAACTGGTCGGAGATTGCCCTGGGGCAGTCAGGCACCAGTTCCAGCACATTCTCCAGAGCCTGTGCGTGCCCCCAGGCGAGAAGCCTGTTAAGATTGTTAAACTGCTCATAGAGCTGATTGTACTTCTGAGGCCAGATTGTTATCACGGAGAACGCGTCCTGGCAGGCCTTGCGTATGATGCCGTCCAGTGCGAAGATGCGCTTGTCGCTCTTGATTGTCTTGGAATCGGCCACTCCATTCTTCAGCAGGAAGTCCGCCGATGTTTCGTCCGTGCAGACGCAGGCGATCACCAGCGGTCCAAGGAAGTCGCCCTTTCCGCTTTCATCGGTGCCAGCGTGCTTGGTGAACATCTCCTTGTTCTCGATTTGCGCCCACACATTCTCGTAGCCGTAGCGCGCCTGTTTAAGCACCTGCGTCTCCAGCGTAAAGCGCACGAAATCGCCTGTGCCCTTGCCCTGTATCACCAGTTTGCCAGATGTATAGGCGGTAACAGACAGCTGCTTGCCCTTTCGCGCCCGCCAGCGTGAATAAGGCACTGCGTCGAATTCCCAGGCACCCTCGTTTTCAAGTATGGTTTTCAATGCGGCGACCTGTTCGGCGCTGACCTCGCATACGTACATATTTTCGTTTGGCATTGTTGTGATTATGTTCACCACGAAGTGAGGCGAACTCATTTGATGTTTGAAGATTTTACAATGTGTCAAGTGGCGAAAATTCGGCTATGCGGTATATTACGCGACTTGAAAGCAACCCCGTTGTGTAATGGCAGCACAAGTGGTTTTGGTCCACTTAGTCCTGGTTCGAATCCAGGCGGGGTTGCCATTTTTTTGCCCTTATGCGGGGCAAATCGGGTATAACTTATATCTTAAATGCCCTATATTCAAATGGCGGATTAACATTTCCAGCCCCGCGTGCGCCTGAACAGGAATGGAGCCTGTACCACCAGATAAGTCACATACAGAAGCACTATCACGCCCAGCGCAATGAAAACGCCAGCCGGACTTATTCCCAGCACCTTCATCAGCAGCCATTGGGTGAAATACGCCAAGATCATGGACACGCAGTCCACGCCATTGGCCAGCGCAAGACAGCTGCCCCGCCTGGAGGCAGGGCTATGCTTCTGCAAGGAGGTCGATAGCGGCAACTGGTACATTCCGCAGAAGAAGCCCAGCAGGCACGAGCATATCGTGGCCATCGCAATTGACTTGCCTGTCAGTCCTGCCACAATGCAGACTATTCCCATCATAATCCCGCCTGGAAACACCAGATGATATCCAATGCGCTTGCCGGAAAGCAGACCGCAGACCAGCGCCCCAAGCCCAATGCCCAGCCCAACTGCGCCCAGCATCATTCCAATCACACCACCTGCGTCATTCTGCAGCACATACTTGACGTGCATGGGCAGGTTGTTCTGGAAAAGCGCAGCCACATACCAGAAGAAAGTGTTGCCGAACAACGACAGCACAAGGACCGGATCCCTTCGCACCACCTTCCAGGTCTCCAGGTGATTCTGCACTGGATTTATGCGGAAAACAGCGTTCGGATTGCCATCTGGCGTCTTGTCTATGAAATAACTTGTGGCAATGCCCAGCACAGCAACAACTACACAGTACGTGCCCCCAATCCACCACTTGCCCGAATGCACGTCCGCCACCATGCCACCTGCCCAGGTGCCAGCGATTATCGCCAGAAACGTGCACATCTGCGTCAGGCCATTGCCATTGGAAAGTTCAGCCGCATCCAGTGTCTCCGGCAAATAGCCATATTTGGCAGGACTGTACAATGCGCTCTGCGCCCCCATGAGAAACAGCACGCCCAGCAACAGCCACACAGCGCCGCCCTTGAACAGGATTACGCCAATGCCCATCACCAGCAACTCCAGCCACTTGGACCAGACAAAGACACGGCTCTTGCGGTACCTGTCCGAAATCCACCCTGCATAACTGGAGCACACCAGATACGGCAGCGCGAACAAGAATCCCGCCAGCGGCACATACGTCTTCTGCGCCTCAAGTGGCAGCATACTCATCGCGCAGCAAGTCAACAGCAACTTGAAGCAGTTGTCATTGAACGCGCCGAAAAACGAGGTCGCCAGGAAAGACCCGAACCCCAATGTCTTGACTTTGCTTTTCATATTTTCCTTTTAACCGTGGTCTGTTCTGTGCGCGGGCGTTCTCGCCCGCGTTTTGAAGGCACAGCCAACCGCCGCGAAAACGCGGCGGCACAGAACACTGTCCACAATTAGTGTGCGTCGAGTTTATTTCAGTGTTTCAAGTTGAAATTAGGCCTCTTTGGATTATCTTAACGCCAATTTTTCAAGGGTGCCCGTAGCTCAGCTGGATAGAGCGTCTGCCTCCGGAGCAGAAGGTCGAGGGTTCGAATCCCCCCGGGCACGCCATTTCGTCACTTCATTGCCTATTTTCTGTTCTCCACCTGCCTTCTTGCCTGGGACAATGCATACACCTCGCCAGTGGGGCAGTTGTTTCCGCCAAGGCAAACAAGATGCCCTTGCCTCACAGCGATGTACACTTCGCATTCAGTTTCGCAGCCCTGGCATTGCACCTTGACCACGTCATCGTTGTCATCCGCCATCAAACTCTCCAAAAAGTATTTTCCACATAAGAATACTGTTGACGTAAAATAACTGGCTTTGCCAATTTCGCCATTGGAAATGTGCGTTAAAAGCAAAATGACTGTAGAAGGCAAGCAATGAATCCCCATTACCCATCACTATGATTTTTACCCTACGATATGTTCCCCAAGAGGGTAGGCAACTGAAATTTTACTGTTTTTTGCTCCGTATCATCTGTGACAATCAAAAACACAGAAATATGAAACAAACCAAAGAAACAGCAATTTACATATAGTGCAGGCTATAACATAGAGGCTATGTTCCCCGTATGGGTAGGTAATTGAAGCCGCGAAGCGGCTAGGTGCCCGCAGGGCGCCCATTGCCTACCCTCTTGGGGAACAGAGCGAACATAGAAAATGACCACCTGACTTGAAACCGAGCACCATTGGCAGTATAATATGTTCAATTATTACCCTCATGAGGAACATAGCGATTCAAAAAGTCTGATGAAATCGCAAATAACAGTGCTAGTGTAATAATTTGGTACGAGAAAATAACTCAATTTGCATTACGTTGGCTTGATTAAAAAGTAAATTTCGACATAATGGAGACATACATCTACAACAGACGCACTGGCAAGGAGGAACGCGAGCTGGTGCTGGGTGACGCGATGCTGAAGCTGGCGTATGGCAGCGCGGTGGGGCGCGTTCTTTGCTGGCCCATGCTCTGCACCTCCATGTTCTCGCGTCTGATGGGCTGCTATGCCAACAGTTCTCTCTCCAAGGGGCGCATAGCAAAGACCATTGCCGAACTAGGCATAGACATGGATGACTACGTGATTCCAGAAGGCGGCTTTACCTGCTTCAACGACTTCTTCACACGCAAGGTCAAAGAGGGTGCCCGCCCATTTGCGCCAGAAGGGCTTTGCTCTCCAGCTGACTGCCGCCTTACTGTGTATCCACAGCTGGAGGAAGGCACTTGCATTCCCGTCAAGGGGCGTTCATTCACGGTCAAGGAACTGCTGGGCAAGCCAGGCGAGAAGTACGCAGATGTTTTCAATGGCGGCTCCTTGTCCATATTCCGCCTATGCCCAGTGGATTACCATAGATACCACTATCCTGACAATGGCAAAACACTGGCCCACTGGCGCATGCGAGGAGCGTATCACTCGGTAAATCCCATTGCCATAATGCAGCAGATACGCGTATTCAGCCATAATGTGCGTGAAGTAAGCATTTTGGAGCTGGAGCACTACGGCACCTGCGCGTTCATCGAGGTGGGCGCATTCGGCGTTGCCACCATACGCCAGACCCACGATGGCGACACATTCCAGCGCGGCGACGAAAAAGGATTTTTCGCGTTCGGCGGCTCCACGATAATCATGGTGTTCCAAAAGGGAAAGATTACTTTTGACAGCGATTTGACGGAGCATCTCCCCATGGAGACGCTGGTTCACGCAGGCGAGCACATAGGAAATTGACACAATTTATGAAAAGGGCTGCCAGCACACAGGACATATTCGAGAACGCCAGGGCAAAGCAACTGGCGAAGGACCAGCCTCTAGCCGCCCGCATGCGCCCCAGAACTTTGGACGAATATGTGGGGCAGGAGCATATCCTTGCACCAGGCAGACTGCTGCGCCGCGCCGTGCAGGCAGACCAGCTTTCATCCCTTATATTCTATGGTCCGCCTGGCACGGGAAAGACCACATTGGCAAGCGTGATTGCCAATACGACCAAGAGCATATTTGTCACACTCAATGCGGTAATGACAGGCATTGCTGACCTGAAGGACGTTACGAACTCCGCCCAGAGAAACCGCATCGAATACAACCAGAAGACCATTCTGTTTGTGGACGAGGTGCATCGCTGGAACAAGGCGCAGCAGGACGCGCTGTTGCCTTGGGTGGAGAACGGCACCATCATACTCATAGGCGCCACCACAGAGAATCCATACTTCACGGTGAACCGCGCATTGGTAAGCCGCTCACGCATTTTCCAGCTCAAGCCATTGGAAGAACAGCACATACGCCGCATAATAATGCAGGCCCTAAAAGACGAGGAGCGTGGCTATGGCAAATTGAAAGTCAGCATAGACGATGACGCGCTGGATCATCTTGCCAACATAGCCAATGGCGACGCACGTGCCGCATTGAACGCAATTGAGCTGGCAGTGGAGACCACACCGCCAGATGAGGCAGGCGAGATACGCATAACAATGGCGGTGGCGGAAGAATCCATACAGAGGCGAGCCGTGCTGTACGACCGCGAAGGAGACTGCCACTTCGACACCATCAGCGCCTTCATAAAGTCAATGCGCGGCTCCGACCCTGACGCCACGTTCTACTGGCTTGCAAAGATGGTTTATGCTGGCGAAGACCCCAGATTCATTTTCCGCAGAATGATCATATTCTGCAGCGAAGACATCGGCATGGCGGACCCCAATGCACTGCGCGTGGTGATGGCGGCTGCGGAGGCGTTCGACCGCGTCGGAATGCCAGAGGGTAACTACCCTCTTTCCCATGCCGCGCTGTACTGCGCCACGGCACCAAAGTCCAATTCAACCATGGGCTTCTTCGATGCGCTGAAGGTGGTTACGCAGGAACGTGAAGGCGAGGTGCCCAACCACCTGCGGGACGCCAGCAGGGACAAGGAAGGCTTCGGCCACGGCGTAGGATACCAATACCCCCATGCATACAAGGACCACTGGGTGGCGCAGCAATACCTACCATCCACCTTGCAGGGCAAGATTTTCTACCAGCCAGGCGCAATTGGCTATGAAAAGTCACTGGGCGACATCGTCAGGCAACGCCGCGAACTGCAACTGGCCGCATTGCGGGACAGCGGCGAGGAACTGGCCCCGCCTGAAATACTCACATTCACCAAACCAGGCGACAGAACCGACAAGTGGCTGGCACGTGCCGTGGACAATCTCTCCTCAATACTCGCCACTATCCGCGAGCAGCTTTTCTCAAAGCGGCACCTGCAACGCCATGAGCGTGTGCTGGACTTGACGGCTGACACGGGCGAACTCACATTCGAGGCAGTACGCCAATGCCCTGAAGGCGGCGTCTGGTCCCTGACCTCCACGCAGACCGCCGCCGATGCGCTCAATGACATGGCAATGAACATCTGCGAACTGCGCAGGCCTGTCATCATGGCTGGCAATCCAGAGGAAATTGTGTCGTTGATGTGGTCGGAAGGCTGGGGCGATGTGCGCTTTGACATGATGGTGGCGAGAAACCTGCTGTCCCGTGCCAATGACAGGGCAACGCGTCTGAAGGCAATCCTGCCTTTGCTGGAAAAGGGCGGCACAATTGCCATTGCGGAAAATCTACCAGCACGCAGCCAGAGGCTGTCCCAGATTCTGCCTACGCCTGGCACGCCAGAGGAAACACGCCAGCGCAAGATGTGGCTGGAGGCGGAGGAAAAGGTGTATGGCGACAAAACAGATGCACGTTTCTCCTGGGAAGTGGAGGACTTGGTGGCCGCCTTCACCGAAAACGCCTTGCCAGAGCCAGAGGTCACCATATTGCCGCTGGCCAGGCAGCTTACCATTACACGCAGCCATCTGGACAAGTGGTTCGCGCCTGTCCACGGCTCATACGCCACGGCCCTTTACACCCATGGTCTGCCCGCCGACGAGGTCACCGCATTCCAAAACCTGGCATACGCCAGCCTCCTGGACAAGAAGGTGGACTGGCACAGCACCGTGGCCATATTGACAATGACAAACTAAATGGTTGGCCACTCATGCGCATACTGCCGCCAGCGATGTTGTTCCCGCAAAGGCAACTTGAGTGGGCGCCGCCTCGGCGCCCACATAATCATCGGTGCCCACATAAAAAAGGAGATAGACTATGCCCATTGAAATCATAAGCGATGATGTTGTCGCATCATTGCCATACCTGGATTTGCACGCCATAAAATACAAGGACAAGCTAGGCCGTCTGCGCCAATGGGATTCCGCTTCGCGCAAGCCAGGGCAGCCAGGCGCAGTAATCATCGTGCCCATAATACATCCGCAAGAAGAGGTGCTGCTGGTGCGGCAATATCGTGTGCCGTTGAAGTGCCAGACCATTGAATTTCCAGCGGGGCTAATTGATGCGGGTGAGACCGCTGAACAGACCATACACAGGGAACTTTACGAGGAAACCGGCTACAAATGCAGCATACGCAAGATCCTGCCTTCAGCAGCCAGCAGTGCTGGCCTTACAGACGAAAGGATAAATATCGCATTTGTGGACATAGACTCCACGCAGCCTGGCAATGCAAATCCCCTGCCCCACCCCGAAGCAACAGAGGACATTTGCGTGCTGCGTGTGCCGTTGCCAAGGCTCCTGTCATTTTTGGAAGAGCAGGCGGACAATGGAGTTTGCATCGATTCCAAATTGATGATATTCGCGGCTATGAGGCACTAATCGGAGCCGCTGGCTTCAGCCAGCGGACAAAGCTTGCAACACCAATAGTTTTACAATTACTTCTAATGTTAGTTTAAGGGAGTTGACGATGGCACAGGTTCAGATTCTAGGCAGTGCGGCGGCAGAAGGCATACCCGCCATATTCTGCAACTGCAGGGTATGCTGCGAGGCATGGAAAAATGGCGGCAAGGACGTGCGCATGCGCACAGCATACAAGATCAACGAGCGCGTCCGCATTGATTTTGGTCCAGACAGCATGGCGCAGGAATACAGATTCCAGCTTCATTCGGAAAACCTGAAGCACCTTTTCATATCACACAACCACGAGGACCACTGGGTATGCGATATGCTGAATTACAGGAGAAAGGGCTTTTCCGTGGTGGATGAGCAGAATATTCTCAACATCTACGGCAACCAGGGCGTCATCCGCCAACTTTACAAACATTTCTGGGACAAGCTCGCATTCAATGGCGACTGGAAGAAATTCCGCCTGAACCCCATTGTGCTGGAGGCATTCACGCCAGTGCTGCTGGAAGATGAAGACATGGAATTCTATCCATTGAACGCAGACCACATGATAGGCATTCCAGGCGAATATCCGCAATTCTTCGTATTCCGCCATGGCTCGTCCTGGGCAATGATTGCAAACGACACTGGCTATTTCCGCGATGACACATGGCAGTTCCTGGAGGAGAAGAAATTCAAGTTCGACCTGGTCATAACAGACTGCACTGGTGGCATTCGGGATATTGACCGCGGGCACATGAGCGGAAAATGGGTCATCATGACCAAGGAACGCCTGGAAAAGCTCGGCTGTGTTTCCGATACGACGCAATATTACATCAACCACTTCTCTCACAATGGGCATGCCACCCACGCAGAACTGGAGGAGCACTACAAGCCCTACGGCATTCAGGTTTGCTATGACGGCCTGACCATTGATTATTGAAGAAACTGGGGCTATTGCAAAAACAATTATG
>JAFZZD010000200.1 GCA_017615955.1 Victivallales bacterium | reverse complement strand
TAACGGCACGCCTATCGCAAATGATGCGCCTCGCATATAAGTAGCGACGGCGTCCCCGCCGTCGCATTAACGGGGCACGCCTATCGCAAATGATGCGCCTCGCCAGTTGCCGTAGATACGGCCTTAGCGTAGCGTACCCCGCCGTCGCATTAACGGCACGCCTACCGCAAAGGCCGTGCCTATTGCATATTGCTATTGTTACACGCTCCTAGCGAAAGGCATGCCATTACTGCGACGGCGAGGACGCCGTCGCTACTACGGCAACTGGCGAGGCTCGCCATTGTTGTTTTATTTCACCTGGAATGAGGCAGACTTAGTCATTCCGGAGGCCAAGTCCTTCACCTTTACGGTGACTTTGCCGGCCATCATGTTCGCTGCGGCGACTTCGGGAATGTCGAGTGCGCCGTCGATGGTGGAGTAGAAGCCGCTGCCAGGCAGTTCGGTGCCCTTGGCATCCGTGATCTTGACTTCCAATGGGAAGTATGCCTTGATGGCCTGCTTCTTCTTGTCCAGCACCTGAACATTTACGTTGTACTTACCGCCGAGGGCGACGGGTGCCTTGGGCAGCGTCACCTTCAGGTCATTGACTTCGCGGTCCAGCAACAATACAAGAGTGCCGTCGCCGGCGTTCAGGTCCACATTGAATGAAACCTGTCCCTTGTCGGTGGAGAGATTGACTTTCTGGTGCTTCACCAGGTCGTATGCCACTGCTGCATTGTGCTTGACATTGATGGTGCCCTGGTTGGGAAGTCCCTTCTCCATGACCATACCCCACTGTCCCAGGTAGTCGCCGAATGTGCGCTTGTCATTCAGCACAAACACGTAGTCAGCGTTGTCGTTGCCGCGGCGGCGTATCACCAGGTCCTGGTTGCTTGCCTCGATGGGGCTGCTGTAGTATGGCTTGAGCATGGCTGCGATTTCCCTGCCCAGCTTCTGGAACGCCTCCTTGGAACCCTTGGGATCCTTGCTGAGGCGCTTGATGGACTTGAGACGGAAGTCCACCATCAAGCCAGGCGTTGTGAATTCATCGCCGATGATGATGACGCCCTTGCTCTGCAGCTCCTGCAGCTTCGACAGCACGGTTTCTGTGAGCACTTCGGCACCAGGTATGAAGATGACCTTAAGGTTGTCCAGCTTCAGGTTGGTCAGCAGGTGCTCCTCATATATGATGGAGGGCTGTATGTTGGCCCACTGGAGAGCGAGATGCAGGTCTGATGTCCAGTTGCCGCTCCAGCCGCCAGTGGCGTGTGAGCTTGCATAGAGCCAGCCAGTGGCGCTTTCCAGAATTGCCACTTCAGGTAGCCTTTCGGGAATCTTCTTCAGTGTCGGACCCAAAGGGCGTATCACGCGTGCCACTGTGTCAGCCAAGACCTTCTTGCTTTCGGGATTGGTGTAGCGGTAGCCGTGATCCTGGACTGTAAGCAAGGAACCTGAACCATGGTACATGATGCCGTCGATCTTGCGGGACACCTTGCTCCATATCGCCTCGCGCACAAAGTCAGGAGCAATGGTGATGAATGCGGCCTTCTTCTCGCGGGCCAGCCATTCAGGCGGATTCTTGACATTGACTTCCATGGGGGCAGTTGCGCGGCGGTACCAGATGGCCTGCGTCATCTTCATGACCTTTTGGCCTGGATTGCCGTCCGCCATTGCCAGCATTTCATCAGTCGCCTCGCCGATTTTGATTGGGTCCGGGTTGGTATAGGTCCACTGCGAGATCACATCCACATTGCCGCCAGAGCCCCAGAGTGGCAGGACGCGCACCGCAGGGTCATGGAATGTGAAGTGATGGTGCTTGACATATTTGTGCAAAGTGTCGCTGAGAAGTGTCTGCAAGTCGTTCCATCCATCGCCGTTACGCTTGTACCAGGTGTAGTACACATAATGCGGCTCCTTTGGATCGATGATGCGGTTCCATGGGAACTTGGGGTCAGCATGGTATGTCTTGGGGCCGCCGCCTTCAATGTCGGCGGGGATGTCATAACCGGCGTATTTCTTGAAGTTTGCCTCCTGATGTCCAGTGAAGGATGGTGATGCGGTGCCTCTGATTTCGCTGTTGAGCAGCGTCGCGTCCCAGGCGGGGTGGTCGCCCACAGCCTGGGCGGTCTGCGCCATCACGTCTGCAAATTCGCGCCTGACTTCTGGATGCGATGCCTCCAGGCCTGCCCGCTTGT
>JAFZZD010000199.1 GCA_017615955.1 Victivallales bacterium | reverse complement strand
TCGACGGCGGGGACGCCGTCGCTACTACCTCAATTTCCAGGCCGTCGTATGCGAAATAAACGTCCTTTGGCAGTTTTGCGCTGTCGGCCTGGTAGGAGACGTTATGGCATATATGCGTTATAAATACACGTTCTGGATGCAGAGGAGAGATTGCCGCCAATGCTTCTTCAATAGTAAAATGCGTTGGATGGGGCGTCCATCGAAGGCCATCAATAACCACAGTCCTGACGCCACGAAGTGCCTCCAGCGAGGTGGCTGGTATTGCGCTGCAATCTGTCAGGTATGCGAAGTCCCCAATTTTGTAGCCAGTGCAATTGCCCTTGCCATGAACAAGAGGAATTGGCGTGATTTCCAGTCCCAGCAGCTTAAATGTCTCCTTCACCGCAATCAGCTCAAGGCGAGGTATGCCCCAGTTCAAGGAAAAATCTTTATCATTAAATATATATTCGAAATGAGCCTTGATAAATTGGCAGTCCTTTTCCGAAGCATAGAATGGAATATGATGTTCGGACAACTTGCTGTACACCCTCAAGTCGTCAATGCCGTTCAAATGGTCAGCATGGGTATGTGTGAGCAGGACAGCATCCAATGATGACACACCAGCTCGCAGCACCTGCTGGCGAAAGTCAGGTCCCACATCGATAATTATGCTACGGTCTTCATCATGAAGCCAAACGGATGCCCTAAGGCGCTTGTCCCTGGCATCTGTGGATGTGCATACGGAGCAATTGCAGGCTATCATTGGCACGCCGTGGGAAGTGCCGCTACCGAGGAAAGTCAACTTCATTTTACAATCCAGTTCGCCTCCAGGTCCAAGTTGTCCTGGTGCTTGGCAAGATATTTAAATACAGCCTGCCTTGTGGTCATATCGGAAACCTTCGCATTTGCCTCTGGCATTGTAATCCATTTCTGCAAGAATGGGAATGCGCCTGAACCAGCGGCGGCGTGGCTATTGACCGCCACCCGCCACTTGTGGCCAGCCTCTGGCTCTTTTCCGCATATTTTCAGCAATTTTGCATTGCCGTCATTGATGGAGAACTGCATGTTCCATGGACCATTGAACCTGTACGCCTTGTGATGCACCCACTGCTCCGCCATCAGCTTTTCCAATTGCTCCGCCGTGGCGTCAAACGTGACGATTCGGTTCTCGTATGGTACCAGCCAGAAGAATGTCTCGGCCTTTACCTTGCCAAGTCCGAGGGAAATATCGTACAATTTACCGTGGAAAGCCACGTCCGCACCGCTTGCCTCGGCAATCGCGGCAGCAATCAATGCGCTGGTCTGGCAGCCTGTGCCTGGCTTTCCCTGGTGCGAAATCTTCTTCTTAAGGGTAACGCCTGTATCCTTGGCTAGCACAGCCTGCGCAATCTTGCCGTAATTTTGGATTTTTTCCTTGAGTTCCTCATCTTCAGGCGTATTTTCATTGACAACTTCCAGCGAAGAATGAATGCCTGTGACCTTGTGCGCCTCGGTGTCAAGGGTCATCTTCACCACAGCCAGGCTCTGGGCATGTGCGCCAGCCTGCACATACCAGGACTTTTTGCCAATGCGCACGCCAGGAATGGAACGGTGTGAGTGCCCGCCAAGGATTAAATCCAGTTCAGGATAGCGAGCTGCGATGTCATTGACCTCGTTCACGCCACGTGGGTCCTTGCCCTCGAACCATGCCTGGTGTATGGCCAGCACAATGGCGTCTGGCTTGGCTGCGACTACCGCTGGCAGCATTTCCGCCAAGGCATCAGCAGCCTTAGTGCATTCAATCTTTGCGAAATCCTGTGCCAAAAGCCAATGCCTATAATATGAGGCGGACATTCCAATCACCGCAATGCGGGCACCCTTGCGTTCAATAATACGCCAGGCGGGATATACCCTGCCGCCCTTTATGTGAAGGTTGCCGCACAGCAGCTTGTCCCCTGCCGCATCGCAGAAGTCGCCAAAACGCTCCACGCCATAGTCCATCTCGTGGTTTCCTGGCACCCAAACATCGTATGGCAAAGCCAGGAAAGGCTGCAATCCAGCCATCCCCTCCGTAACGGAGGAACTGATGCTGCCCTGCACGCAATCGCCGCAGTCAATGAGAAGTGCCTCGCCGTCCTTTGCCTTCTCCGCCTTGATGAGGCTCGCCAGTTTCAGGACATTTGGCTTGCCGCCAGGCCTGTCCTCCGCCGTCAGCGCGGAATGGGTGTCCGTGGTCTGCAACACAGTGATTTCAACCTGCGCCGCAAAAACGCAGACTGCCAGCAAAAACAACAATGATGACAATTTCATGTAATACTCCTAATTATGATCCACAGATTTTCGCAGATAAAGTAATTGCAAAATTATTGGCATTGCAAGCCTTTTCCGCTGGCTAAAGCCAGCGGCTACGATAGGCTAAAGCCAGCGGCTACGATAGGCCAGCGGCTCCGATAGGCTAAAGCCAGCGGCTACGATAGTTACCATGCCTTTCTGGCGGCATTGGCCTCAATGACCTTCTGCTGTTCTGGCGTCAACTTCGGCATGAAGTCAAGACCAGTTAGCGCCTCGATTTCGTCTATGCTGCTCAGGTAATGGCTTATCCTGCCATCGGCCTTCTGGTCCATGAGAAATGCCAGCGCATACACCTTGCCGCCACGCATGCAGGCTATGATCTTGAAGAGTTTCTCTGGAATGGGCAGTCCAGTGGATGTGCGGCGTATCTTCCTGCCAAAAACAGGCCCCGCCACAATCCAGACCTCGCCGTAGCGCAGCGCATAGTTGCGCAATTCACGCCTTTCCAACTGCTTCCAGATTCCCGCATTGAAGCCATGCTTCTGGGGGACAACATTGCTTAGCACAAAGGTCTTCAATTGCGCATCGGAACCATAGCAATGCGCAATGGCGCTGTTGGGCGCAAGATGCCCTCGGTCATATCCGCTGCCAGTGTAGTCCTCGGATTTCACGGGGGAGGCCAGACGGCTGTCTGGCAAGAAGGCCTCGGGACGTTTGCCAGCGTCATGCCATTTTCCGTCAAACAGGCGATATGCCACCCAGGCAGGCAGGCGCAATTCCTCATCATAGCCGACGAAGAAGCATCCATTGTCCAGGTATTGCAGATTTCTTTCCGCAACGGGAAATCCGCCCAAGGCCTCGTTTTCCACAGGCACATAGTCAACCTTTGGCGCGGAACTGTCCCACACGCTGAAGACGTCCTGTATGCACTCCGCCAGGCTGATGTCCGAACTATGGACAGCCCAGGCGCAAATTGCCCGCTTAATCTCGCCTCGTGTCGCCGGTGGCTGGAAAACATACGTGCCACCCAATACCAGCAATGCAATCCCTGCAAAAATGGCAAATACCTTCAGGTGCCTTGCACTGAAGCGTATTTTGATGTTCTTTCTTCTACGCGCCATATTACAAAAAAAAGCCGTTCCTGACAACAGGAACGGCCTTGAAAATACGAAGAATGCAGTTTTATGCTTCCGCAGGAATGATGTTGATGGTGCGGTTGCTCTTCACGAATTCCACCGTTCCGTCACACAGTGCAAACACTGTAAAGTCCCTGCCCAGACCTGCGTTCTTGCCAGGATGGAACTTGGTTCCGCACTGACGCAGGATGATGCTGCCTGCTGTTACAAACTCGCCGCCGTATGCCTTTACGCCACGATATTTTGGATTGCTGTCACGTCCGTTACGGCTTGAAGACTGTCCTTTCTTATGCGCCATTGTCTTTTCCTCTTTTATGTTACTAGTTAAACAACAAATAAATTGGCGCATAATTTAGCGCGTTTCCCAAATTAATCAATTCGTTTGGTCAAAAAAACATTTCTCACTTGGATTTCCATGCGCCAGTGGCGCCCATGTGGGCGCCGAGGCGGCGCCCACTCAAGTTGCCTTAGCGAAAACACGCAACCAGCATCGACATCGCTGTTTGAGGTTGCACGATTTGGTTTCCAGAGGTCAGGAGCGGCCAATGGCCGTGCACAAAAATAACGCAAACGGCATTGTCATACAGGCAATGGGCATTATAATATCGCAGTTTCCCCAAACATCATTGTCCATATTTTTAAGGAATACGCATTATGAAGAGACAATTCACATTGATTGAGCTTCTAGTTGTCATAGCGATCATCGCCATATTGGCGGCGATGCTGTCCCCTGCCCTAAGCAAAGCCAGGGAAAAGGCGCGCCAAACTTCCTGCATGAACCAGCTCAAGCAACTAGCCCTTGCAGAGCAAATGTACAGAGATGACAACAACCAGGCATGGTCATACTGGCTGTCAACACTGTATCCTGGCTATATGCCTGATGAAAAAGCCTACATTTGCCCAAACTACGGTGTAAACAACAAAGAAGAAGATGCTGCAGATCCACATCCATTCGATAGCGGACAATGCAACTTCTGCTATGACAGAGAAGGAACCGTTGGTGTTCATGCCAATCCCAATGTGGGTACTGGCGAAGGTCAAGTCAAACGCGTTGATTACCTCTATCAGATGAAT
>JAFZZD010000024.1 GCA_017615955.1 Victivallales bacterium | reverse complement strand
GGGATGGCGGCGACCAGTCCTGCGGCGGCATGTGCCCGGTGCGACAGCAGCGGGATGGCGGCGACCAGTCCTGCGGCGACTGCCAAAGCTCCTCGCCCCCGCAGCTATCGCTGCAGGCACAAAAAAAGGCCCGCCTGCATAAAGCAGACGGGCCAATTGTGCCTGCGGCGACAGCCGCAGGTCCTTATTCGTTATTGGGCTTCAGAGGAAGCACAACTGCCTTATCCGAGTAGATCCAATATGCCTTTCCGACATACATTGAGTAGTTGTCCTCGCTTATGGCTTTGTAGCCAGAGGTACCATCGCCATTGTTGATGAACTCGCTGATCTGGTCAGGAGGCACGATTGTCAGGTAGTCGGGATATGTGGTCCTGAAGTCATTGATGTTATAGACTGGGCCGACGATGTTCCAGCCCTTGCTCAGGCTGATGCCATCCGTCTCCATGTCGCCATAGACCACGAACACAGCCTTCTTAGGCGCGAACACCCAGTATCCCTTGGTTGCGACGATGTTCTTCGCCGCCACGTACTGCCCGCCGCTGTACTCGTAAACCGTGCCGCTGTAGTACTTGCCGTTGCCATTGCCGAACACATCGTCAACCGCATTGTTCAAAGGCGTGACATTGAGCGACACCATGTTCCATCCAGGCTGCAGCGTGACCTGCTGCATGCTGTCTGGCGCACCCAGGCTGATGCGGAACACCACATAGCGCTGTCCATTCTCGTCCTCCTGGAGTTCCGCCAGGTCTTCCTCGCCAAGTTCTATCTTGGTGACATCAGCCATGCTCTGGGATGTGCCAGCCACTGGCTCAAACACGCCGGACGAGTTCTTGTACATGCGTGTGATGGTGAGGCCGCCGAGGCTGTCCGTGGGCAGCATGTCGGCACCAGTCCAGCTCAAGGTCATTGAGTTGATGCTGTCATCGCCAGCCTCAACCATGATGAACCAGGAGCTTGACATGCCGTATGGCCTCATGTCGGTGGAGAGCATTCCGTGCTCGTTGTCCAGGCCGACAGAGTACATCCTGCCGAGAGCAAGCCTCTGTATGAAGTCAGGCATCATGTTCGGAGTGGCGCTGTCGAGAGCGGCGTCGAAGCCGAATGTGGCGTTTGCCCTCCAGCCAAGTGTGACCTTCTGGTCTTCCCATTCGACGGAGCCAATCGGTGCTGTATATGTCTTGGTCACGCCAATCTGCATATCCCAGGACGAGGTCTGTATGATGACTGTATTACTCTTCATGCCCTCGCTGAAGCCGTTCTCATCCTCAGCATAGACAACAACGTACCACTTCTGGCCAGGCAAGGTATATGTGGCAGGCATGACATTGGGATCGCCATATCCTGCAGGCGCATGGTTCTTGGACTGGTTGATGAGATAGCGGTCCGTCTCCCAGGCATCAATTGTGCTGTCGCTGCCAAATGGCACCAGCATGTCGTTGCGATACCAGACATAATGGTAGGTGATCGGGCTGTCCGTCGCGTTGTATGAGCCGCCAGCTGTGCAGACCAGGTTCTCCATCACGCCAGGCAAGCTGGGCGAAAGTTCCACAGTCTCTGGTGCAGTCGGAGGCATGACATTGGACACCTCATCGATGCCCAGGTGCACGAAGTACGGGGTCTCCACGCTGTAGTTGGTCTTGTCCGCCAGTGACACGCATACGTAGTACTCGCCAGGTTCAAGAACCTTCTCGAAGCGGGCGTACTTTGTGCCGCCGCGGCCAGTGATGCTGCCGTAGTCGTCCACATGCAGTATGCGCTCCAGCTTGCCGTTGGACTTGAGACGGTACAGCGTCGCCATGGTATCGACGAAGTCGTACTCCCTCATGTGCATCTGGTTGAACATGCCGCCGTAGTCACCGTTGTCGCCGGCGTTAGTCTCGAACTTGACCAGCTTGTTGGGCTTGCTCAAGGTCTGCGGCACCACAAAGTAGAACCAGTCAACGTCATTCGCCTCGTAGAAGTAGTGCTCCTGAGTAAAGTCATCGTCAGGATCTGACCAGTCTTCCTTGGGCAGCAGGCGTGTCGCGGTCTGCCACGTGTTGTTGTATTCGTAGGCAAGTGCCTCCATGTCCATTGCGCCATCCTCCAGGTCTTCCTGGACAATGACCGTGCTGCTGATACGCACGCCGCTCTTGGCGCCGTAGATGTCCACAGCGTATGCGCGGCAGGTGATCTTGTCGCCCTCGTTGATGGAGGTCTTGCTTATCTTGGTGGTAGTGGTCTCCGTGGTGGTTGTGCCGTCTGTGGCAGTTGTGGTCTTGGTGGTCTTCAGAGTGCGTGTGCCATCCTGGTACGGGAATATAGGCATATTCTCGTCTTTCTGGAGTTCGCCGTCGATGTACCACTCATAGAAGTAGGAGAATGAATCTCCATCAGGATCCTTCGAGCCATGTGCTGTTGCGACCATGATGGTATCCTCGTCCACCAGTGAAGGAGTGAAGGTGATGGATGTTGGCGTGGTAGGCGGCCTGTTGCCAGCCAGCTGGCTTTCGTCCTGCAGTTCCTCACTGCATGGAGCACCCACCAGCTTGTAGTCGAAGTCGCCCGTTACATCGCCCACAGGAGGCACGCTGCGGCTCTTTGCGCTGGAGATCTGCTTGTTGTTCGCGTTCGTCCTCACGTTTGCCTCGTAGTATGCCTTGTAGGACCATACAGAACCCATTTCGGTGACGTACTTGGTCTCGGACCCCAGCGACACCTTGCCGGTCAGCGTGAATGTCAGGTTGCTGGCCGCGTCCTGCGTCCTGGTGTCATAGAGGACACCGTTCTTGTACCACTCCAGCACCACGATGCCGTCCGCGTCATAGCCACTCATGGTGATGCTGACCTTCAGGTCGCTGCCAGGCACCACGTAGGTGACGCCGCTGGCGGCATCCTTTGCGGTGCTTGTTGCCGTGAACGTCACGCTCTTGAAAGGCATCGGCGTCTCATACGCCTCGTCTGCGGTGACAGTGATGGTCTTGATTGCCACGTCGCTGTACTTGCCAGTGCTGCTTATGGCCACCACGGCCAGCTGCAACTTGGTTCCGACCGCAATATCGTCCTTCTTGACATAGAGGTCGAGTTCCTTCTCGGTGGAGAGCAGTGCGCCGTCAGGCAGCGAGCCATCCGATGTGTCGCTTGCCACCAGCGTTCCCTCGTACGTCAGGGTTGGGCCGCCGTCCTCGCCGTAGAGTTTGTTGCTCTTGTAGTACGTGCTGTCCAGCCACCAGTACTTGTAGGTGACAGTTCCGCCTTCGGGATCAGCCGCATCGGTGAGGATGGCGGCGGTCAGCAGGTCGTACGCCGTCTTCTTGTCCACATCGTCGCTGTTTTCAGCGGGGCGGTAGCAGAACTCAATCTCGTCCTGGTCGTTGCGCACGTCGGAGAGCGTCTGGATTTCAATGGCTGGCGCGGACGGGCTCTCGATTGCGTTGATCACCCATGCGAAGCCGTCTCCATCTTCCTCTGTGACATACTGGTAGTCATTGTCCTTTCCGCCCTTTGCCTTCGCGGCTGGAGGCCAGGTTCCCTCAAGGCCAGCAGGCCTGATTGCATGCTTCCAAGTAGTGCTGGAGCGCCAATCAGAATGCCACACATAGTCCTCGATGGAGCCGCCGCCGTCATCGAAGCGGTAGTACAGCACCAGTCCCATGCGCTTTGCCCAGTCGGACTGCTCGGCAACGTACTTGTTGGTGCTTTCCTCCGTGTAGTCGATCCAGAAGTTGTCATTGTACTCGATCACGCCGTTGCCGTTCAGGTCATTGTAATAGACATTCATTGACCTGCCCACCAGCGAATCGTTGGCCGACACATTGACTGTGATGTCCTTGCCGCTTGAATCCTGGCCTGACACGTATGAATACGCGGTGCCGCAGAGCCAGCTGCTGCCCCAGGCGAGCTTCACGTCCACGCCCTCGTCATAGCTGCCAGAAACGGCCTTCGCGCCTGATGCAGGTGCGACGCCATCCTCCGCCTCGGCCTGCGCCAAGGTGCGGTCACGCCAGATGTCTTCCTCTGGATCCCACTTGTTGTTGTGGTTGCGGTCCTCGTAGTAAACGCGCACCGAGGTTCCGACTGTTCCGGCATTCGTGTTCCATGCGCTGTCGGAGACGCGGGTGTCAATCAGGTAGCTGCTGCCTGAATTGCGTGAGAAGGTGTATCTGTCGCCAATTGCGGAATCATACACGCCCCTGGCAGGCGCCACTGGCCCCTTCACGCCGCTGGCGATTTCATCATCGGACCTGGTGTAGTTGCTGATGTAGCCATTGGATGTCTGCACCGTGCCAGGCTGAACGCCCCAGACGCGCACTTCGTCCAGCAGCATCTTGGCAGGCGCTTCCAAATCGAAGTTCTCGCCGAACTTCAGGTATGACTTGTAGCCTTCGCCAATCTTCGCCTCATCGACGGGGCACTGCTCCGTGGCGGACAGTGTCGCGGAAATGGTCATGGTGCGGACCTTCTCGCCGTCGATGTAGAGGCTCAATGTCTGCGTGGAGGCATCGTATGAGCCGCTGACAAATGTCCATGCAGTCTGGTATGTGGCAGCCTCGCCCGAAGGCTCAACCGTCAAGTCAACGCCCACATCGCTCTTGCTGGCATCGGAATTGACGCGGCGTTCAGTGCCGTTAGGAGCCTTCCAGCTCACAAACGGATATGCCTTGTTGCCGTCAGGATCCAGCCTCAGGCCAAGAGCGTAGTTCCAGGCAGCCGCATCATCAACGGTGGCATTGGCCGCGACGTTCGCCGTGGTAAAGCTACGGCGGATGATGTAGATGTCCTTGCTCTCGGCAACTGCCGCCTTGTCCAAGCTGCGCAGACGCACTCTCGCCTCAATGGTCCAGGAGCCGAAGCCCAGCCTGGATGGATCGCCAGCGTTCGGCACGGTCAGGCAACCGCGCTTTTCGCCGTCCGCCTTCATGACCTGCGCCACCAGGTTGCCCTCGTAGGCGAAGCCGCTGCCTTCCTTGATGGAGGGCTTGCTCTGGCTGTTGTAGCCTTCCGAGCCGGCCGTCATCTCGACATAGTCATCGTACTCGTCATCGTCGGTGTCGGTGAGCTGCGGGTCTGTGCTGTAGGCGCGCTCCTCATTGTCGGTGAGGCCGTCGCCGTCACTGTCCTTGTTGGGACTGTCAAACACAGTCGGGTCGCTGCCGTAGGTGTATTCGTCAATGTTCCTGATGCCGTCGCCGTCGGGGTCGCCGTTTGCGCCGTACTTGCCGCTGGCGTTGAGGGGATCCATGCTGGGATCCTCGATGTTGCCGTTGGCATCCACGGTCATGTACTTGACTTCCCAGCCGTCTGGCAGACCGTCGCCGTCGGTGTCCTCATCGGCTGGATCAGTGCCGTAGATGTACTCGTAGAGGTTCTCCAGCTGGTCCTCGTCCAGGTCGCCTGTGGCGTCGGACGGGTCGAGCGGGTTGAGCTGGTTGAAAAATTCCCATCCGTCGGGCATTCCGTCTGCGTCCGTGTCGGGATCGTTCGGGTTCAGCCAGGCCGCGGCATTGCCGTAGCTCAAATCCTCAACGCTGGCTGCCCTGAAGTCCTCGGACATGGTGTATTCCTGCTTGTTGGTCATGCCGTCGCCGTCAGGATCGTCGCTGCCGCTGTACTGGAGGCTGCCGAAGAAGTAGATTTCCCAGTCATCGGCGAGACCATCGTGGTCGCTGTCCTCGTCCATGTCGTTGAGAGAATCATCGGCAATCATGCCAAGTCCCACCGTAGTGCCCACGACTGGCTGGACACTCGCAACACTCATTGTTGCGGCGTGCTTCCAGTCATTCCACCAGTCCTCGCTGTAGCAGCTGTCCTCGCAGGTCTCGCCGCCGTCGTCGAACGTGAAGCGGCTTGCCATCTTCTCGCCAAAGCCAGTGATGGACGTGCTGTTGCTGCCCGTGGCGGACTTGAGCACCGCCGCGCTCTTTGGCTCGGTCCATATCGTCAGGTTGTCGATGTCCAGCACCAGATTGTCCTGCCATGCCATGGTGTCGCTCTGCTTGCCGATCAGCAGCGTGCCCTCCGCCGTCACGTTGGAACTGCTGGCCGAGAAGCTCTTCTTGACACTTGTGCCGACGTACTCGGCGCTTGTATCGGTGCTGTCCTTGGCGAAGCAGTGCAGGTAGATGTAGGGCGAAGCAGCGGTCAAATCAATAACACCAGCCACGAGATACCACTCGTTGGCCACTATGCCGCCAGCGGGCTTGTACTCAACCATCTCGCCAGGTCCAGTTGCGGAGGCTGACTTCTTGGAGACCCACAGCTGCACACCGTCCTTGTTGAAGGAGAAGCGGTAGTTGTAGTTGCCGTTGGCCACGGTGCGTCCCAGGAAGCAGGTGTATGTCGCAGGCAACTCCACATTCTCCTGTTTCATGTTGCCGCCCTCCTGCATTCCAGCCCGCAGCCAGAACATCACGGTCATGCTGTTGCCGCTGTGGTCGGCATTGTTGGCCACAGTCACGGTGTTGGTTCCGTCCAGGCGCAGTACCTTGGCCATTTCAGCCGTGGTGGCCACGCCATCCAAAGTCCCGTTGGGCTGCTGTAGTGACAAAACTGGCGATGTGAGGTAGAGGTAGTCAGGCTCGATATATCCAGCCTCGACGCCGTCCTCGAAGCCGTCGTCGTCGGTGTCCTTCTTGTCAGGTCTGCTGAGGAGTTCCTGCTCGTCCAGGTTGGGTATCTTGTCATCGTCCGCGTCGCGCTCGCCGTCCAGGACGCCGTCATCCTCGGTGCTCTGGACAAGCGGATTTGTTCCGGAGAGGTACTCGTACAGGTTGCAGAGGCCGTCGCCGTCCTCGTCGTCGGTTGCATCGGCTGCGTTGCTGGGATCCAGGCCATAGAGCACCTCCCACCAGTCGGGCATTCCATCGCCATCAGTGTCCTTGTTGTCGCTGACGCGCACCGTGAACCATTTGTGCATTACTGGATTTTCGACAACGCCTGTGCCAGTCGTTTCAGCGTAGGTATCCTTATCCAATTTTGCGATAGCGGCGGATTCATCCTGCTTGATGAAGGTCTTTCCGCTAACAAGCGTCAAAGTCTTGTCGGTGGCGCTGTTCTCGAATGTGGTGCCCAGGTCATTGAAGCTGCTCTCTATGAGCTTGTTGTTGACTGCGCCATCGGTCGTGGCCGTGAACATCAGGAAGTCATCTATGCCGAAAGCCACCTCATTTGTAGCCGAACCAACCACCACATCCTTCGATGAGTAAAATACAGTGCCAGCGAAGTTGTCGATTTCAGTTGTGGTCACATCCGCGTAGTCAAGCGTGCCGTTCAAATCCTCGGTGAGCCTGATGGTCAGCTTGCTGCTGGTGCGTATGGCCTCCAGCTTGAACCAAACCTCGTCTGTGTTCAGGCCAGTGCCTACAGCCTTGCTGGACTTGACGAAGGAGCTTCCGACCGTGAACTTGGGATAGCCAGCCTCCAGCTCCAGCTTGAACTGGTCGCCTGTGACATCCGCCTCGCGGCTGACAATCACAAAACTCTTGCTGACGTCCAAGGCCTGCTCGTTGTCAGCCTTCTTGATGCAAATCCAGGCGGATAATCCGAAGTTGGCTGGAACCTCAATGTCGCCGGCAGGATACACCAGGCTGCCCTTTTGGGGCAAACTCACATAGTAGTTGACGTTGCCTTCAGCCTTGATCGGATTGCGTCCTGCGTCAACTTCCTGCTTGTCATACACGCCGTCGTCATCAGTGTCCTTTTTGTTGGGATGCGTGCCGTATGCCTGCTCCTCGTAGTTGTTGAGGCCATCGCTGTCCGCGTCTTCAGTGGCATCTCGCTTGCCATTTACAGTTTCAGCCTTTGTTGGATTGTTTCCGCTGTAGTACTCGTAGATGTTGGTGAGTCCATCGTTGTCAGGATCGCCAGTGCCATTCTGCTCCGATATGGTAGCCCAGTATGTGAGTTCCCAGGAATCAGGCAGACCATCTCCATCGGTGTCCTTGGTGTCTTCCTCGTCCCTGGAAGCGTCTGTGCAAAGCAGATTGGTGACGCCGTTCTTGGCCTCGGTCTCATAGACTGGATTGCCGTCGGCATCATGGATCTCATTGCCCTGTGCATCCTTCTTGACTGCGTATTGTCCAGGAATCGGATTGCCATCCTCATCTTTCGCAAGCGCCAACTGGGTCTCATAGACAGCATAGCCGTCAATCAGCGGCGCTGCCAATGCGTGCGCATGGCCGTTGTACCAGTCATTCCTGACCGCCACATCCTCGATTGTCTGCCCACCGTCGTCAAAGAGGTACGCATGCACCAGTTCTGGGCTGACACGGTAGGTGTATGGCGCGAACTTCAGGCAGTAGTAGTTGAACGTGGATGAGTCGCTGACCAGCGAAGCCAGGTCGTTGTACCTTGCCTTGGCCTGCGCCTCGGTGAAAGCCACGTTCCAGATCGCCAGGTTGTCGATGTAGCCCACAAATGCGTCCTCAAGCGCAGTGGTTCCATCCATGGTCTCCGTCTCGCCAGGCTGCTTGCCGCCAATGGTGATACCGCCAATGCCAGTCACAGTGGTGCTGGGCTTGACCGCCACATTGTTGCGGACACATGTGGTCATGTTGCCCTCCGCGTCAAACACATACAGTGCGATGTACCCGTTCTGAGCCTTGTCATTCGGGGCATTGAACACTGCAGTGATCTGATACCACTGCGCCTCGTCCCCAGACTTGAAGGGTTCATAGCCATCGGTGCTTCTCATCGTGGCAAACACATTGGTCACCGTAGTCTGCGCCTCGTCAATCACGGAGAAGCCGGCGTAGGGCAGTCCCTCGTATGTAAGACCCAGTTCGTAGTTGCTGATGTCGCCAGCCGCATAGCGCCCCGTGGTGCGGCGCAATATGATGTACTTGCGGTTCTGATCCTGGTCATCAAGTGCCTCGGGCAGCTTGACCCAGGTCTGCAATGTCCAGCTGGAGAGTTCTTCCTGTGCGCCCTCGTCGCCGGTCTCGTTCACATTCAGCACGTACTTGCCGTTCAGGTTGAGCACCAGGTTGTCCTTCTGGAACGCCTTCTGGCCGTTCAGCGGGTCTGTGCCATTGTTCGCCTCGTAGTAGTCGGACTGGCCGTCATCATCGGTGTCAACCATGTTTGGCAGTGTGCCAAGAGCCTGCTCCACGGAGTTGAAGAGTCCGTCGCCGTCGTAGTCCATGTCCGCATCGGTACGCCCGTCACCGTCGCCGTCCTTCTCAAGAGGATTGCTGTTTGCCAGGTATTCAGTCCAGTTGGTAAGGCCGTCGCCGTCAGGATCCTGGTCAAAGCCCCAAGGATAGACGGCATAGTACTTCTCAAACCAGAGCAGAGCCCTGTTTGTGCCGTCAGCCTCGACAGTGTGGACCATGTCCTCCGTTTCCTGATAAGGTTCGGGATAGTCGTAGTTAAGCGAGCTTGTGTATGTCTGCGAGGTTTCGCTGGAGAAATGGGCACTGCCTGGATTATTGCGGTAGCCCCACGAAGCCTGGCGCGTCCAGAACCACCTGACGTGCATCGGCCAGTTCTCCACCTTGTTGCCAGGTATGCGGCTGTTGGCTCGCACACGTGCGCTGAAGCGATAGGGATACGGATGAGGTGATGTCGTTGAATAGTCGGTATGGTTCGCCAGAATGGTGATTCTGTTCCTGCCTCTGGACATGTACTTCGCTATGTCGATGGTGCCGCTGATACCAGCTGTATTGCTGATTTCCGCATAGCCGAAGCTGCCCTCGTACTTGCTCTGACCAGCCACCTGCGCGGTAAGATCGTTGTGAATATCTTCGCCAGGCAGTCCGTGTGAGCTTCCCGTATAGCCAACTCGGTGTCCATTGACAAAGATGAATATCTCGTTCACGCCGTAGGGGGGTGGGGTTCCTGCGTTTCCAGGCGTCTGGCCCAGCGACCAGGTCAGCTCCACCTTTATGCCGTTCGGCAGATTGTCGAAATACAGCTCCGTGAAGTACATATACGCGTCGCAGTAGTCGCCTCCGTGGCTAATCTCGTTGCTCCTCAGCTCGCCAGTCACCTCGTTTACAAAACTGCTGGCCTCGGCGGGATATGCCTGCGGGTCGTCCTGGGCTGTGCGCAACCCAAGGCTGTTTGCCAAAGCAAAGCCCTGGTTGAAATCATGCCCCTCGCCAGGAATGACACCGAACTTCTGCTGCGCCTCCGGCCAATAGACCTGCTTCCAGCCATTGGGAATCGGGTCAAGGTCAGCCTCGCCGCTGCCGTTCATGCAGATTGCGCGTTCGGAGGCGTTGGCGTCGTTCCACTTGGCACCACTTATGTTGTCCTCTTCGGAATCGCCGCTGCGCCAGCTGGAGAGCATCCTTGTGTGCAAGTCGGCTATGCTGTCTCCCTTGTACAGCGAATGCGGCCAGTTGTTGTCACGCTCCTCGGCGATGGTGTATGAGAAGTCCTCCGCATACATGCCGCCGTCATCAAAGCGGTAGTAGGCAGTGGGCAGTGTTGCGAAATTAGTCAGCACGTCGTTCTCGTTCTTGAGCGCGGGCACCCTCGCCATCAGCTGGCTGATCTGCTTACCAAGGCGAAGTCCTTTGCGACCATCCTCTGTATCTGTCCAGACGCGGACTTCATCGATGTAGCCAGCCAGATAGCTGCCATCTCTGTCTGCCAGTATTTCTGTTGTGAAGCCTGTGGAGCTTGCGCCACCGTCGATCAGCGGTGCGCCCTGCACGAAGACAGAGCCTGAATATGTGCCGTTCACATAGATCGTCAATGTACGCCTGGTGGAATCCCAGGTCGCCGCGTAATGCGTCCACAGATTCTTACTTGCCTGTATGCCGCTCTCGCCCTTGATTTCAGCTAGATTGGTGGGGCCATTCTCCGTAATCCACTGGTTCTGCATGGAGGCACGAACGTATGGCTTGCCGTCAATCAAGCCCAGATCGAAGTAGTAGCAAGGCTCGCCCTTGGCGTCCTTGCCAGCACGGCGCAAGATGGAGCCTGTCAAGTTGGTGCCTGTGGGCATGAACCACGCCTCGATTGTCCAATCTTTGCTGAGACTGTCCTTCTCGTCATGACCCAGCACCCTGTCACGCTCTGGTATCACCAGAACATCATCAACAGTGCCTTCGCCCTTCAAGGCGCGCCACACCACCGGTGCCAATGGATCCAATGGACCAGTCTTCTGACCAGCGTCAGCAGAAGCGGGGCCAATGACTTCCTCATAGTCCGTCAGACCATCGTCATCTGTATCAGCCTTGCCAGGATTCGTGCCGTACTGGACTTCCATCGCGTTCGCCAGGCCATCGCCGTCGCTGTCAATTTCACCATCTGGCTCATTGACGTCATCTGGTGGATCACTTATGTCCCAAGTGCGCGGGTTCTTCGGGTCGATTGGCTTCGCGCTGTTCCATGTCTGGTATTCGTTATAGTTTGTGAGGCCGTCGCCGTCGGGGTCGCCGTCTGCGCCATTGTCGCCAGTGGCATCCTCTGGATCCAGGCCATAGAGCTTCTCCCACCAGTCTGGCAGACCGTCGCCGTCGCTGTCCTTGTCATCGCCCTCGACAGGTGAATTATCGCTTTCCACCATCTCAATGGTGCCTTCGCCCACCTTCACCAGCGTCGCGGCATTCTTCCAGCCTTCCTTCCAGTCATCCTGCGCCACAGCAAAGTTCTGCGCGGTGACACCGCCATCATCGAAAATGAAGCTGGCCTGCAAGCCTGATGGCACAAAGCCGTCCAACGCATCATCTGCTGCTGACTTACTGTCATCAAAGCCATCCTTTGCCACATTCCAGATGCGCAGGCCTTCGATGCTGCCCAGGAAGCCATCTCCCACGCGAACCTCGCTGAGACCAACTTGATCACCGTTCATCTCAAGTTCGCCGCAGTCCAAACTGCGGTCCAGCTTGTTGTTGATATAAACGTCCAGCTTGCCGTTGCCATCGCTGTCCGTGGAATATACCACGCCGATGTGCGCCCAGACTTCGGCTGCCACACCGTTGTATGCGACACATTCACGGCTGACGCCTCCCGCCATCTTGAAACTGGCGTATGGAGTCCAGTAATTGCCGCTCTTCTTGATGCCGACCTCGTAGTTGACAATCGTATCATCAGCATTGCCGGCAGCCTTGGTGTCCACCGTGCGCTTGACAAGCACTGCCTTGGTGGCATCCAAAGCGCTGTCCACATTGATCCACAAATCAATGGACCAGTTCTCATTCAGAACGTAGCGCGCCTGGTTGGGCAAAGAGAGGTAGCTTCCAGCTGGCGCACCAATCTTGAGGACGCGGTTCTCGTAAGGAGTCAGTGAATCGTCTGCTCGACCTGCAATGACACCTGCGTCACCGTTGCCGCTCTCGGCCTTGTCTGTAAGACCATCATCATCGGTGTCCTGGTCTTCGTAGCCAGCCGTCTCAGCCTTCGGGTGGATACCTGCGCGCTGTGCGTCAGCGTATGTGATGTCACCGAACGCAATCGTGCGTTCCGCATCCTGAGTTGCACCGTCGGTCATGGTGTTCCATGGTGATGTGCCAGCCAGATACTCGAAGTAGTTTGTCAGGCCGTCCTTGTCGGAGTCAAGCTCGCCATCAGCCTCGTTGGGGTTGTGGCTTACCAGCACCTCATACCAGTTCGGCATTCCATCGCCGTCGCTGTCGCCGTTGAAGTTGACGTAGTCTGCCAAGGCAGTCTCGCCAATGCTGTTCCAGTCTGCGGCATAACGGCTGACTGTCGGTGCATCACCGTAGATGCCAGCCGCTGCCGCGCCAAGCTCCGTCTCCGTCAAGTCAAGTGCCTTGCCGCCGAACACCGCGTTGCCGCGGAAACAGGCGATAAGTCCACTTGCGGAGCCATGCCCACCTGAGGACTTCTGCAACTGAGCGTATGCCTTGGGCAGATAGGCATAGCCGCCAGTGACAGTCATATCCTTCCAGTCAGAACTGCCCTTGGTGTAGCCGTTCAGAATCGCCTTGCGTAGAGACTTGTAGTTGGCCTTCGGATACATTGCCTTCAGCAATGCCGCCATGCCAGCCACATGCGGTGTCGCCATTGAGGTTCCACTCTTCGTACCGTAGCCACTTCCTGGAATCGTGCTCAGAATGTTGCGGCCAGGCGCGGCGATGTCAACAGAGGTCTTCCCGTAGTTGGTAAAGTACGAAGGTCCGCCGTCCTCGTCCATAGAAGCCACGGCGATTATGTTATCCAATTCGTAATTAGACGGATAGTTTGGTAAAATATCATTGTCGTTAGCATCGTTTCCAGCAGCGGCCACAACCAGAATTCCCTTTGCCTGTGCCTGCCTCAATGCCCGCAATTCTGCAGCAGAGTATCCGTACGAACCAAGGCTCATGCTGATGACATCAACGCCTTTCGCAACAGCGTACTCGATGGCTGAAGCTGTATCGGCAGAACTTCCATAGCCATCGGCGGCCAAAACCTTCAATGCCATGAGTTTGACATTCCAGTTGACACCTGCCACGCCCTTGCCATTGTTGCCGACTGCGCCAATAGTACCAGCGCAGTGGGTTCCGTGGCTATGGTCGTCCATGGGATCGCCATCCTTGTTCACAAAGTCATAGCCATACACGTCATCCACATAGCCGTTGTTGTCATCGTCAATGCCATTGTCGGGAATTTCCTTGGTATTGATCCACATATTGGCCTCAAGGTCCGGATGGTCATACTGTATGCCAGTGTCAATGACAGCCACCACAACCTTGTTGCTTCCAGTGGAGACATCCCACATTTCAGTTGCCCCCACATCGACACCACTGTAGGAATTGTTCTTCATGCCCCACAACTGGCTGAACATCGGGTCGTTCGGCGTCATGGCGGACTGAACCTTGTAGTTGGGTTCGACAAACTCAATCGCATTCATCTTGCGCAGTTTCTCGATGCCCTCCTTCAGGCTGAGGTTCTCTGGAACATCGATCAGGTAGATGCCAGTCAGTGGATAGTACTTCAATGTTCTGGTGCCCAAAATCGCGTGTGCCCGCTGTATCATCTCCTCGGAGACTGCGTCAGCGAACTTCACCATCAGCTGGTTGCCAATGTGCTCGTAGGACAGCAGCTGCTCCACGCTCATGGCCATGTTAACGGCATCTCCGCCTTCCTCAGCTTCAGGAGCATAAGAGGCTGCAATGCCCATTGTGCCAGATTCCATCACATAGTAGATGTCGCTTATGACACTACCGTCAACTGCATTTGCGTATATCTGGACATCGTCCATCTTGCCAGTGAAGCCAGCGCCCACGGACACCTTCGCGCCCACGAACTCGCCGCCGATGACGCCAGTGCCGTACAGTTCCGCCCGCTTCTTCTCCTCTATGGTCTCCGCCACGGGCATACCATTCACGTACAGGCGCAGCACGCCGTTCTCACTGTCAAAGCTGCCCGCCAGATGCGTCCACTTGCCGGCCTCCAGCTTGAGCAGTGTAGCAGATGCGGGCGTTGCAGGTGCCTGCACGCTCGCATTGTTCTCGGTGACATACTTGACGTATGGGATGCCACTTTCCAAGCCCAGCTCGAATGTCACGCCGTTTTCGGAGACCTGCCGCCTGATGAGCGAGGCAGTCTGGTCCGCGCTGTCCGCATTGACCCACGCCATGACAGTCCAGCTCTCCAGCGCATACTTGTCCGCCGCCTTCAATGCCATGCCCTCTGCATCGCCAGTGAACACAAAATGCTTGAGAGGATTGTTCTCTGGCTTCTTGTTGTTCAGCGGGTTCAATGGATCTGCTGCTGTGTCGGTGTCCTGTGCGCCCTTGGGGAATGTCTCGGCAGTGCCGTTGATTTCATCGAAGTCGCTGAGGCCGTCTCCATCACTGTCCGCCAGTCTTGGGTCAAGGCCGAACATCTGCTTCTGCGCATTGGTCAGCTGCCCGTCAGCAGACATTGCGTCATAGTCTGCAGTGCCGTTGTTGCGATCTGTCGGATTAGTGCCGCAGAGATACTCATACAAGTTGATTAGTCCGTCGCCATCAGCGTCGGCAGTGGCATCGCTTACTTTGTAGTATGCCTCAAACCAGTCAGGCATGCCGTTGTTGTTGCTGTCGTCAATGCCGTACATGGGCACTGCGTCTGCCTCGTTATACCAGTTCGCCACGGAAGGCTTCATCGCGTATGCGGCAAAGTTCTTCCAGCCAGGATGAGCAAAGTCCTCAATGGTTGTGCCGCCGTCGTCAAAGCGGTAGCAGCGCATAAGGCCGCCAGTCAATGCCTCTTGGCGACCTATGAGGGTGTCCTTCGTCGCAAAGATGTCCGATACTTCCCTGGCCTCATTCCAGATGCGGACCTCGTCCACCAGCACATCATCAGCCCAGGCTGCGGTGTTCTGGAACATGTACAGTGTATAGTTGCGGTAGGTCTCGTATGAGCCGACAGCCTCGCCACCACCGATGTGAACGGTGGTGTCCGTCCAGTCAGACCAGAAGTTGACTGGCTCTGCTGTATATTCAAAGACCTTCCTGGAAATGCCGTTGATGACCAGGTTCATTGTCATTGTGCCTGGATCCCAGACCACCGCCACGTGCGTCCACTTGCTGGCTGGCAGCGCGGCGGGATACACGCAGTTGACGTCGCCGCCGTCCTGGCATTCCGTATAGACATACAGCTTGTTGGCACTCAAGCCAACCTCGAATGCGGTCTTCTCGTTCACTATGCGCTTGAACAGCACGCCATCCACTGCGCTGGCTCCTGGATTGACCCACGCCTCAACCGTCCAGCTGGACAAGCCCGCCGCACTTTCCTCTGTTGTCAGCGGGACAAGAATGCCAGCCTGCTGCTGCAAGGTGCCGTTGAGCGATGCTGGCTTGAAGCTACGCGGGACTGCCGGGCTCATGGAATGGAGCGGGCTGGTTCCTGCCGTGACTTCCGCATCGTCGGCAATGCCGTCATCATCAGAATCCGCCACATCAGGACGTGTGCCCCACTTCTGCTCCTCCAGGTTGGTGAGACCATCGCCATCGCCGTTCTCATTGGCGTCGGTGGTGCCGTTTCCATCAGTGTCCTGCCTGATGGGGCTGGTGCCCGCGAGGTATTCATAGTAGTCGTTCAAGCCGTCCTTGTCAAAGTCGGTGTAGCTGCCGTCGCTGGCATAGCCAGCAGTGGTCAGGTTGCCGAAGTACTTCTGCTCCCACCAGTCTGGGATGCCATCGTTGTCGGCATCGGTGTAAGGCTCCGCCTCCACGCCCATCTCCACCGCAACGGTGTCGGAGAACAGCGCCTTGCCAGTGTTGGTGCCATTCTGGCCCAGCAGCTTCATGGCCCTATTCAGGTGGGGCTTGCCGCTGACCTTTGTCAAATCATCCAGTGACTCGAATCCAGCGAAAGAATACTTGTAGTCTTCTGCCGTGTAGCCGCCATCGTCGAAGCGATAGTATGCCGTCAGGCCAGAAGTGCTCTTGTCAATGGTGACATTGCGGTTGTCCCTGATGAAGTCATCGCTCTTGATGGTGTTCCAGAAGCGGATTTCGTCAATGTAGAACTTGAGGCGCTTGTCCACCACCAGACTGTCAGCCTCGCCGATGATCAGGTCGGTTGTCTTGGCAGTGAGATCCGCTTCACCCGCCAGTTCGACGTTTGTGGCGTTGTAGGAAACAGGTGTATCAGATGCCTTGTAAACCACCCAGCGGACATTGGTGCTGCTGTCTCCACGTGGGCTGACCTGGATTGCGACATGATACCACACATTTGCCTCAAAGACCTCCGTCGTTCCGGGAAGCTGGAACGTGGCAGTCTTGGTGAAATTGGTCGCTGTGGTCAGGAATGTGTATTTCAAGGTATTGTTGTTCTCGATTTCCACCTTGAACTCATCAACTTTGCCTGTGCCCCTCTGCGCATTGCGGAGTATTGTGCAGTTCTGGGTATTGAGAGTCTTAATGTTGAACCAGAACTCCAGCATGCGGCTTTCAGAGCGCGGTGGCGTGAAGTTGCTAACCTGGGCGTAGGCATAGCTGCCAGTGGCCAGATCAAGCGAGCGTGGGATCAGCGGTGAATATGGATCCTTTGGATCGGTGACTTCTGCCGCACCTTCGTTGCCTGAGAGCTCGTAGTAGTTGGTCTTGCCGTCGTCATCGGAATCGTTCAACGTCTGCTCGCCCGAGGCATTGTAGATGTAGCCCTCCAAGTCGGCAATCGTGCCGGCGTCTGTGGTGGAGACGCCGCACATGTTCACATTTGCCTCAAGGGATGCCCTGCCGGTCAACTCGCCCAGCTGCGTCTGCGTCGGGTTATAGATGCCCGCACTGGCATCATAGCTGTAAACCGCATAGTAATATGCCTCCACGTCCTCGCCTGTGGCAGTCGTATCCACGTATGATGTTGAATTGCCGCTGTAGATGTTGATGACAGTGACGCCTTCCGCAAGTTCCTCGCCCACAGTGTATGCCCTTCCCTGCATCGGGTACACGTTGGAGATCATGCTTGTGCTTCTGGCGATCACCAGCTTTGGAATCGGCCCTTCGGCCCATGTCCAAGTCAAAGTCACGGACTGTGCGTCCTTGTCGTATGTGCCCTTGAGTGTGGTGATGGAGGCTGGGTACGCAGCCAATGTGCCCAGATCTAGCGGATTGGCGTCGCCCTTTGCTGGAATTAAAGAATAGTTGTAGTCCGCTTCGCCCTCTCCTGCATAATATGCATATACCTCGTAGTAGTAGTGCAGGGAAATATCCGTAAGCCCAGTGTCTGTATAGCTGGTCTCAGTCGCGTCAAGGATGGCGATGACATCCACATCGGCGTCAGGACTCAGCTTGTCGCCTACAGCATAGCCGTTGGCATCCTGAAGCAGACCATTGTCAATCTCCTTGTTCACCCTGCGCAGGATGATGATCTTGCACTTGCTTGCATCCAGCAGAGTGCCATTGGTGTAGTTCACTGGGTTCGCCCAGGTCAGACCAATCTGCTTGTCCTGCGCCTCAACCTTCAGGTCCGTGACATCCTCCGGGCGCAGCATCTCGGTGACTGCCTTGATGCCCCAGGGATTCGCCTCTATCATCTGGTCGCGCAGTATGGAGGCGGCATCCGTGGTCTTGGATGACGAGGGGCTCACCGAGTTCGGCGTGCCCTGGTTCTTTGTATTTGTCACGTCAGCGGCAAATACCATATAATAATAGTACTTGCCATCAACGATTTCCTGCCCGTCCGTGAATGTGCGGGTGGTGCTGTCAACCTCTTCGCCTTTGCCCACATAGACAACCCTGGCATCTGAATAATCGCCAGTGAGAACGTAGTATTTGTCAGTATCCTGCGTGAAGCCTTCGTCTGGCGCACCTGCCGCGCCAGTTGCCTCGTATGCGTAGATCTGCTCCTTCTTCAGGTCGCTCTCATAGTAGGTCTGGTTCACGGGATAGCCAGTGAACACCTCTGTATCCGTCAATGAATCGTCATCGCAGACTTTGCGGATGATTACGATATTGCGATTGTCGCCTTCTGGAACATTCCAGGTAAGGACGAAGTTCTTGTTGCCGCGGCGCACGTTGAAGTTGGAAACAACTGCGGTCTGGGACTTGAAGCTGATCAGCTCGGTGGAGATGTTGGCGGATGCCGATGAGTAGCCTGTGGAATATGTCACGCCATTGGCCAGCAGACTCAAATTGAACCTCATTATACCGAATATCTGGGGTTCGTCATTGGCACGGACGTAAATCTTGAAGGCTGGTGTGTTGGATGCCTCGGTGTCCAGAGTGGCTGGAGTCAGCAACTGCAGATCGAGATAGTAGCTAAGAGCAGTACGCCCGCTGCCAGTATAGAATATGCAGTCGCTGTCCTCGTTGAAATCACCGCTGCCGTCTATGTCCGCCCAGGTGAAACCATAGGTGCTGGTGGTGACAACAGTGCCAAGCGTTCCGTCTAAAGGCTGTCCGACAAGAATAGTGTCACTGGCGGAATCGAACTTGCTTTTGTTCACATCAGTGATCGTGTCTGCAATCCACAATGCGTCGCCAGAAGACCAGACGCCGTTCTTGTCCGCATCATACCAGACCAGCTTGTTGCCGATTTCAAAGGTCTCCAAGGCATCAGGCTGTTCCACTGGTGGCTGCCATCCATCGACACGGTCAAAGATCACCATGCCGTCCTCAAAGTCACTCCTCCACTTGGCGGAGATCACGTCAAGGCGTCTATTGCCCTTCCATATCTGGATACCGTCGGTTATGCTGTTGGTGATTGGGTTCAGCAGCCAGGCCGGGTCGTAGCCATTGTCTGAATCAAAATAGATGCGCACCTTGTTCAGCGTTGCCTCGCCCAGCGGGTCGTTGACACGGATGCCGATTGCGGGAATAGCGGTGTTTGTGCTGCTGGAGAGCTGCTGTGGAGTGGCTGGCTCGATGACCTGCCCCTTCGCCACCAGGTTGCTGTAGTCGTCGTTGCTGATGGTCGCGACTTTGTATGATTGGCTGGACTTGAAGCGCTTGTAGGTGATGAGTGGATTAGTGCCTATGACGATTGAATCATTCTCGCTGTCATATGAAGCAATTTTAGCCTCAAAATTTAACAAATCCTCGTCATTGTATGCCTTTGTCGTTCCCGCCTTTGGCGTTTCATCTTTATCCGTATATAACAACAAACCAGTATCGTCGTGCTTCCATGCATGGGAATAAGTTCCGTCATTTGCGGTACTTCTACTGTAATTGCCACGCTTCAAATATGAGATTGTGTCATCAGCCGTTCCAAGGAGATCGCTACCCCACAGCTGAATCTTGAATGAATCGCCTGGGTCGGCATTGCGGCTGGGCTTGAATACCAGGAAATAGTCCACACCTGCATTGAGACCCGTGTTGTTCGTGGGCAAGTCGCCAACGGAATCCGCATCCAGTTCCATTTCAATGAGATAGAGTTTTTCATCGTTGCGGAATGTCTGGGTGCTCAGGAAGGGCTTAGTCTCCACAGTTCCGTTCGACTTGAACTTGACCCTGGTATCGCTGCTCTCATCAAAGATGCCGTCACCGTTGTCTTTGTATAGCGCAATACCGCTGTCAGCGCCTGTCATGCCGCTGTCAACGTAGTCGGAGAAAGAGAAGGTGTATTCGCCATTGGCGTTCTTCTCATCAATTATCTGGAATGCGAAGTGGTTGAAGCTGTATGAGGCACCGTCGTCTGGAGCCACCACATCAATGCCCAGAACAGCTGTGTACGAATCGGTCTTCAGGCGATGGTCACTTGAAGGCTCCGAGAAGAATGTGGGCATGGTCGCCTGGACGGTGTTGCTAATCGCATCCTTCGTCTGGCTGTTCTTCCTGGCATCACTTTCGCTGTAAACGGCTTCAGAACCACGGCCAAATTCAAAGTCTTCTGCAGGCACCACGGACACGGTTATCGCATCCCCGTACGCCAGGCCCTCGCCGCCTCTGAGGCAGATGAAATAGTCCATACCGCGGTTGCTGCCGTATGCTGGACCCTCGGCCAAACTCTTGGAATCATCGTACTTGTAGAAGTAGTCATCATCTTTAAGTTGAATTGCCGTCTTTGGCGTCAGCAGGACATAGAAATATTCAGTTCCCGTAGGAGTTTCAGCACCATCCCACTGCCTGTCACCTGTTGTGTCGCTGTGTATGAACCACTTCAGGCTGCTTGCAGCGAGTGGGACGCAGCTGTCCTTGAAGCTCGCAAAGTTGTTTATGCTGGTTCCAGTCCTGGGATCAAACACACCTATGTTCTTCACACTGCCAGTCTTGTCATCCGCCCACAAGCTCACACCTGAAGTGTAGTTGTCCGACAAAGGTGCCAGTTTGTTTGGGTTGAAACCTGACGCAAAGCGCACCTTTACGCTATGCAATGTCTCGGTGACGTTTGAATCTGGGCTTGCAACCATGTTGAACGCCAGAACTGGCACTGGGAAGCCTTCCGCCTCAATGTAGTCAGGTTGATGGTAAGGCTTAACTGCAAAGCCGATTGTCACCTCTTTGCTGTAATCGCGGCCATAAGGGCCGATATCTCCGAAAATATTCTGGAATGAGCCAGAATATGGCGTATAACTACTGCCGTCAAAATATGGCGGATTTGCAAATCCCAAGGTGGGGTCTACGTCAACAAGTGGATTGCCATCTGCATCTGAATTATCCTTATAATAGAAGTGCACGTCATTGACCTGCATCGTGAAGGAAGAGCCATAGCGGGGCTGCTCCAAGTCCACATTGGCATTTGGCTTGGCTGTAAGGCAGATGAAGAAATCAGGCTTTCCATCGGCCACCAACTCCAGTTTCGCGTTCTTATCGGACTCCTTGATTATATAATTGACGGTGTATGTGGAGCCAGAGCCAGTATCCTCCCAGACAGGCGAAATGACCTCATTGTTCATAATGTTTAGCTGAGGATCAAGCAACTTGTCCTTTTCCTTGTCAAAACGGCCATTGTTGTCCGCATCGTACCAAATGGAAATACCTGGATACTTCGCACTGATGTCATTGGACAGATCCCTATTGGGATTAAAGGAGGAGCCAGCAGGAACGTTTATCTGAACAGTCACCATTGCCAGGCACTCTGGAGCACTGCCCTCGTCTCCCTTGCGTCCAGCCAAGTTAAGGCCCAGAACTGGATAGGGCTCATTCAAAGGCATCAATTCTGGATTGGCAGTGTCAGGCGTCTCTATAAATGCCTGGTTGGAGTTCTGCACCTGGGTGCCGCCCTCAACTGGCTGATAGAATTCGGGACCATTGACAGTGTAGTACTTGACCTGGGAGTTTATGTATGTTTCAAACAACTTCGACGGATAGCCGCCATGGTTTGAGCCGCACCAGATACCCATCACGTGGCTTGCGACGGAAGTCCAGTAGTCGCCGATGTAGTTTGGGAATGGCGTCAAATCAACAGTTTCCGCATCGACGATCATGTTCTTTGCGAAGTCCTCATACCTCTGTATGCTATCCCTGTCTTTTAGCCCTCCCGAAGTCGATGCCGTCGGATTGGTGCAGTAAGGCCATAGTTTCAGACCCATGTTCAGGCGGAAACGCGTGTCCTCTGAACCGCCTGTGTAGGAGCCAGTGAAACCGTCAGTCACGCCATTGGCGGTCTTGCTGGCTCCTGATTCAAGCACCTCCATGGTCCTTATCGCAACCCAGTAAATCTCGGTATTGCTGAAATTAGTGGAGTAGTCGGTGTCCAGATCCTGCACACTGATTGTCTTGCAATAACGCTCGTTGTATATTGTCTTTGAGCTGTCTGCAGCCCAGGTGATTGTGGCCAGACGCTCGATTCTGCCCTCGTTTATCGCCTCGTGAGTGAAGCTTTTTGCAACATTGCCAAAATGCTTTGAAGGTTTGTTTGAATACAGGTCAACGTTCTTTATGAACTTGCTCCCGTTGGTGAGGTCCTGGTCGTTGGTTACCAAGTGCATGAACTCCAAGCGGAACTGGTTGTACTTGTAGCCTTCTTCAGCAGTGCCATCTGCGTTCGTGATTTGTATGGGTGGTGCATACTGGCTGTATGAGAAAGTGGTGCCAGATACAGTTATATTGACTTTGAAGTTATTGAATGTCGCGGGATTTCCATTGGACAGCATTCCGCTTGGGAATGGCTGATCTCCTGACAATTGGTATAAAGCAGTGCTTCCAATCGCCCCATCATCATATTTGAAAGATACCTCTTTGGTACTCTTTGTCACCGTACGAGTGAATTTCGCCACCGCAATAGGCAAGCTGGACGGCAATATGGACTGCCCGCTTTCCACCAGATACTCAAAGTCTGAAATCTCAACCTGTAAGTAAGGGACGGTAACTTTTGCGTCCTTCATCTCCGCCTTCAACTGCATTGGCAGGAGCATCACGGCAAAGAGCGCAAGCACAAAGCCCGTGAACCTTGCCTTCGTTGTCTTCCAAAAATCAGGATAGTTCTTTTTCATCTGTCCAATCCTTTTGTTTGATTCACTCATATTATTCATTATTATTATGTTTCTTCTTCATTCTTTGCCCGATCTGCCTTTGTGGCACATCGCGCAAATCGCATTTTCTCTATTGCAAAATCCATGCCATGTTTTCAGAAAAATTTTATGGGCATAACTGCACATAATTACCCGAAAACTGGCGAAACATAATGCCATTTCTCATTTTTACAAAAGGTTTTGGGCGATTTTGTGGGTTCAAAATCAATCGGGTTGTAATGCCTCACCGATTGATATTGTCCGCAGCACCAGTCCTTCTTTTGCCCCCTTCTTCGTGCGCACATACCTTGTTTTGGGATACTTCCCCCACCCACCTTCCGCTTCTAACATAGCCCCTGAAAACCAGGTTTGCAAGGGGGAAAACAAAGATGTTATCATTACTACACTTTTTAGCGAATTCACTAAAATTAACTAAAAAGTCGTGATTCCTATAGGAAAGGCAGAACATTTTTAATGCACCTGCATATCATTTGCTGAGGCATTACCCGCGCAGAAAAGCGCCCACGCTGAATAAACGTGCCAGCCTCTTGTAAAATCGCATTGCTGCATTAAATTTCGCACGTTTTTGTTTTGCATTTTCCGTGTCATAACGCAAGATGCGTTTGAAAATTAACTAATTCACTATCTATGGAGAGAACGCTGTGAAAAACTGTGCCCCTGAAAAGATCAGAAACTTTGTTTTGGCTGGCCATGCCGGCTCTGGAAAGACCTCTTTGTCCGATTTGATGCTTTTCAAAGCGGGAATAGTCGGTCGCTGCGGCAGCGTTGATGCCGGCACCAGCGTGTCTGACTTCCGCAAGGAAGAGCAAGAGCGCAAGGGCAGCATTTACACCAGCGTGCTTCATGCCCCATGGAAGGATGGTCATTTCTTCTTCATGGACACGCCTGGAAACTCCGATTTCTGCGGCGAGGCAATCAATGCCATCAACATCGCTGACATGATGATACTGGTGGTGGATGCCGCGCTGGGCATTGGCCCTGGCACCATCCGCGCATGGAAAGAGGCGTCAAAGCGCAAGATGCCTTGCATGATCTACATCAATGGCTGCGACCGCGAACAGGCCGACTATGAAGGCGTGCTCAACATCATCCGCGAGAGCTATGGCGATACCAGGTGCATCCCCTGCACAATTCCAGTAGGCGCAAAGGCACAGCTCTCCGCAGTGGCAAAGGTGCTTGATGACAATGCCACTGGCGAAGCAGCCGACTATAAGCAGAGCCTGACCGACTCCATCGCCGAAAGCGATGAGGAACTTATGATGAAGTACCTGGATGCAGGCGAACTCAGCGCAGAGGAACTGGTGTCTGGCTTCAGGAAGGCCGTGCTGACTGGCACGCTTATCCCGATTTTCGCAGGCAGCACCTCCAAGGACGTGGGCGTTACTGAACTTATGGACGCAATCATGGACTTCGGCCCCTCGCCGTTGGATGATGTGCCGCTGAACCTGTCCGCTGGCAGCCTTGACCGCGGTTCCGCCGATGCAGTGGGCTATGTGTTCAAGAGCGTCAACGACAGCTTTATCGGCCAGATGAACTATGTCCGCATTCTTGCCGGCACATTCTCTGCTGATTCCGAAGTCAACAACCTTACCAAGAACGGCAAGGAACGCATTGGAAACCTGCTTCAGATCCAGGGCAAGGACCAGGCCACAGTTCCGACAGCTGGCCCTGGCGAAATCATCGCCATTGCGAAACTGAAGAACACAGGACTTTCAGATGTTCTGGCGGCAAAGGGCTGCGATGCTACATTTGCTCCTATCGTCTATCCACAGGCAACAACAATCTTCGCAGTCAGCGCAGCGGCCAAGGGCGAAGAAGACAAGGTGGCCCAGGGACTGGCTCGTCTTGCAGCGGAAGATCCCACGATTCGCATCGAGCGCAATCTTGAGACAAAGCAGACCATCCTCAGCGGCATGGGCGACCAGCAGATCAACCTGGTGCGCGCTCGCCTGAAGAATGACTTCAAGGTGGAGGTAAATCTGGATACTCCAAGGATTCCTTACAGGGAGACCATCACTTCCGTCGGTCAGGCTCAGTACCGCCACAAGAAGCAGTCTGGTGGCCATGGCCAGTTCGCCGAAGTCCACATGAGGCTGGAACCCATCACCCCTGCAGAAGGCGAGCCTGACTTTGTGTTTGCCAACGAGGTCGTGGGCGGCAACATTCCCAAGAACTACATTCCTGCCGTTGAAAAGGGCGTCAACGAGACACGTATCGCAGGTCCTCTCTCTGGCTCTCTGGTAATCAACTTCAAGGCAGTTGTCTTTGATGGAAAGTACCATCCAGTGGACTCCTCCGAAATGGCGTTCAAGATTGCCACGCGCAGGGCGTTCCGCGATGCAATGACTGCTGCGAAGCCAATGCTGCTTGAGCCGATCTACAGCCTCAAGATCATCTTCCCGGAAGAGTACATGGGCGCCATCAGCGGCGATTTGAACTCCAGGCGCGGACGCATCCTGGGCATGGACCGCGAAGATGGTCTCCAGGTGGTCAATGCCGAAGTGCCTCTGGCGGAAATCTACAGCTATCCTACTCAGCTCCGCTCAATGACACAGGGCCGTGGCTCCTTCGAGATGAAGTTCGAGCGCTACGAGACAGTGCCGAAGATGATTGCGGACAAGATCCAGGCCGAGGCAGCTGCACAGGAAGAGGAAGAAGAATAATCCTGTATTTCAACCTGAATGCGCCCTGCTTTGGGGCGCACCTGTATTTCAACCTGAATGCGCCCCGTTTGGGGCGCACATATTATTTGGAGTTTAGCGCAGATGTCGGACTTACTGCAGGCATTGTCATCGTTTTCGCCTAATGAGAGGCGTGCCGCCTTGGAGAAACTTGCGGCTGAAACAGTTTTCCCGAAGGAGAATGACTATGTGAACATGCATTTGCATACATTCTTCTCATACAATGGAGAAGGCTGGTCCCCTTCGCGCATTGCCTTTGAAATGAAGAAGCTGGGGCTTTTCGCCGCGGCAATCTGCGATTTCGACGTGCTTCAGGGATTGGATGAATTCATTTCCGCAACGGATCTGCTTAAACTGCGCTCCGCCGTCAGCTTTGAATCCAGGGTGTTCTTCAAGGAATACTCCGATGTGGAAATCAATTCACCAGGCGAGCCAGGCGTCTTCTATTTCATGGGTTCAGGTTTCACCAAGGTACCAGAGGCGGGCACCCACGCCGCGGCAGTGCTTGCGGACATGCTGGAGCGTTCCCATTCCAGAAACAGGGCCGTCATCAGCCGAATCAACGCAAAGTTGTCCGACTTCACTCTGGACTATGACAAGGATGTGCTGCCATTGACACCTGACAAGAATGCCACTGAACGGCACATAATCGCGGCATACAACGCGAAGGCTGTCAGCACTTATGGCAGTGAAGAGGCCGCAGCCCGCAAGTGGGCCGCCATATTTGGAACGGATGTGGACGAAACTGTCGCCAAGGCCAAGGACTACAACAAGTTCAACGAATTCCTGCGTGGCAAGCTGATCAAGCGTGGCGGCATTGGCTATGCACAGCCTACATCCGAGACCTTCCCTGAACTGGACAAGGTGATAGGCTTCATTCTTGAGTGCGGCGGATTGCCAGTCAGCGCATGGCTGGACGGTGCGTCGCAGGGCGAGGCCAATCCACGCGAACAGCTTGCCTGCCTTGCTGCAAAGGGCGTTGCGGCAGTGAACATAATCCCTGACCGCAACTGGAACTTCAAAGATCCAGAGGTCAAGGCCAAGAAACTGGCCGCACTCATAGAATATGTGCTGGCCGCCCAGGAACTGGATTTGCCCATATTCGTCGGCACAGAGGCCAACAAGCCAGGACAGCGCCTGGTGGATGGCTTTGACGGCATCGAACTGGCGCCATTCGTGCACACGTTCAAGGAAGGCGCCGCAATCATGGTGGGACACACCCGCATGCTGCGCTTTGCTGGCAGGGCGCTCAATGCTCCTGAAAATGACAATGAGTATCGCTCCAGGAAGGAGAGGAACGCCTACTATGCAAAGGTGGGCATGCTGCCTTGCCCAGAGCAGGCCACAATCGATGCATTGCTGGCAATGGACAATGCAAAGGCCGAGGCCGCCATCGCGGATGCAGTGCGCCGCGGTAGCTTCTAAAATCAAAATTGACAATCGAGGAGAAAAGCCATGCTGCCTGACATTTCACGCGAGCAGATTGAAAGGGAATATGATAGCGCGAAGGCCTTGTATGCCAAAATAGGCGTAGATACGGATGCGGCACTGGATACCTTGGCGTCAACGCCAATTTCACTGCATTGCTGGCAGGGTGATGATGTGAAGGGCTTTGAGGTCCATGAGGGCGAGGTGCCAGGCGGCGGCATCATGGCGATTGGCAATTATCCAGGTCCTGCTGTCAATGCGGACATGCTGCGCCAGGATGCGGAAAAGGCACTGGCCTTGATTCCGGGCAAGAAGCGCTTCAACCTGCACGCGATCTATGCCGAGACCAATGGTGTGCCAGTGGATAGGGACGCCATCAAGCCAGAGCATTTTGCAAAGTGGATTGAATGGGCTAAGAAGCAGGGCATTTGCCTGGACTTCAACCCGACTTTCTTCGGGCATCCTCTTGCTGCGCAGGCAACTCTTTCCAGCGGCGATGAGAAGATACGCCGTTTCTGGGTGGAGCATGACAAGGCATGCCGCCGCATTGCCGAGGCCATGGGACGCGCCCAGGGTTCGCCCTGTGTGGTGAACCACTGGATTCCTGACGGTGCAAAGGACCAGCCATACGACAGGCTTTCACCTCGCAAGCGCCTGATTGCCTCCTTGGACGAAATCTTTGCGGAACCTATTGACAGCGCATACTGCCGTGATGCTGTGGAATGCAAGTTGTTTGGTTTAGGCTCGGAGGACTATGTGGTGGGTTCCCATGAGTTCTACATGGGCTATGCCATGACACACAAGAATGTTAATCTCTGCCTGGACATGGGACATTTCCACCCCACGGAAACCATACATGACAAGATTTCCTCCATCCTGTGCTTCAAGGAAAGGCTGCTTCTGCATGTCAGCAGAGGCATCCGCTGGGACAGCGACCACGTGGTAATTCTCAATGACGATATCCGCAACTTGTTCCAGCAGGTGGTGCGAGGCGGCTTCCTGAATAAAATAGATATCGCACTGGATTTCTTTGACGCCAGCATAAACCGCATTGGCGCATGGGTGATTGGAACTCGTGCTGCGCAGAAGGGACTTCTTGCCGCACTGGTGGAACCACGCGACTTGCTGGAAGCATACGAAAAGGCGGATGACGGCGCAATGAGACTGGCTTTGCTTGAGGAACTTAAGACATTCCCAGTCGGCGCTGTATGGAACAAGTTCTGCTTGGCAAACAATGTGCCAGCAGGCGCCGCATGGATGAATGATTTGCTGGATTATGACAGGAATGTCATTAAGAGAAGGTGAAAGGTGTCATGTCAATTCCCTTTATGATATCCGTCATGGCCCAGGACAGAGTGGGCATAATTGCCGATGTCACTGGCGCCGTCAAGCATCTGGGCGGCAACTTGGAAGACATAAGCCAGACCGTGTTACGAGGCTATTTCACCATGTTGCTGCTTGCCCGTTTCCCCAGTGAAATGACAGCGGAGCGTGTGCGGAATGCCTTTAGTGAGAACCTTGGGACCAAAGACCTGCAGATTGGGGTTATTCCGTTTACGGGTGACTGCAGCGTTCCCAAGATTGAGCTAGAGGATGTGCAGGATGCATACGTGGTGACTGCTTCTGGGCCTGACAAGGTGGGTCTTGTCGCCGCTCTCTCCGAATATTTGCGCCTGAAGGACGTGAATATCCTGGACTTGGCCACAAGGAGCGAGAATGGCACCTACACGATGATATTGCTGGTGCGCTTGCCGTCAGGTACAGATGTGGCAAAATTGAAGAGGAGTCTTCAGACTTCAATGGAGGAGCACAACATGAAAGTCGAGCTCCGTCATCAGGCGATTTTTAGAAAAGTCAACGATATTTGAAACAAATGGAGAAGTGAGAAAAATGAAGAGATTTTTGTTTTCTGTAATGTCTTTGGTTGTTGTCTGTGCTCTTTTCATTGGCTGTGCCAAGAAGAGCGAGGCCACTTTCACTGTGGGGTTCGATGCGGAATTCCCGCCTTACGGCTTCAAGGATGAAAAGACAGGCGAATACACTGGCTTTGACCTGGACCTGGCGCAGGAAGTCGCATTCCGCCGCGGATGGAAGCTGGTGAAGAAGCCTATCAACTGGGATGCAAAGGATATGGAGCTTTCCTCAAAGGCAATCGACTGCATCTGGAACGGATTCACAATCCAGGGACGCGAAGGCAAATACACCTTCTCGGAACCTTACGTGGACAACAGCCAGGTGGTAATGGTCAAGCTTGCCTCTCCAATCAAGACTTTGGCTGACCTGAAAGGCAAGGTTGTCATGGCGCAGACCGATACGCCAGTTCTCAAGGCACTCCAGAAGGGCGGCGACAAGGCAGAACTTGGCGCCACATTCGCGGACCTTCGCACCAGTGCAAACTATGTCAGCGCAATCATGGAGCTGGAGGCTGGCTCGGTTGACGCAGTCGCGGTGGATATCGGCGTTGCCAAGGAAAAGATGAATGGCGCTCCAGGAAAGTTCAGAATGCTTGATGAAATCCTCCTTACCGAGCAGTACGGCATTGGCTTCCTTCTGGGCAATGAAAAGCTGAGAGACGAGGTCCAGGCCACATTCAAGGAAATGGTGAAGGACGGCACAGCCGCCAAAATCTCCAAGAAGTGGTTTGAAGGCAAGGATGTCATCATCCTCAAGCCCTGACTTTATTAGTTCGAAGTGGACAGTGGAGACTGTGGACTGTTCTGAACGCGGGCGCTCTCGCCCGCATTTAGTAGTCACAGCCCTATCTGCGGCTTTTGCCGCAAGCTCGCTACACTCCACTGTCCACTGTCCACTGTCC
>JAFZZD010000198.1 GCA_017615955.1 Victivallales bacterium | reverse complement strand
TTGTCTCTTCGTCTCTTCGTCCCTTTCGTCTCTATAAAATTATATAGATATTATATAAACGCCGAAAAATAAATAACATTGTTTATTGCCTAGCATATAAAGTGTTGGTAAAATATCGGCAATCGGTTTAAGGGCTTGTGTTGATCTAATCATGAGGTGTGTCATGTTGCGTTGTGTGTTTATTATCGTGCTGTGTTTCCTGGTTCTGCAAGGGTCTGAATTGTTCAAGAATCCTGGCTTTGACAATGGAGGAAAGGGCTGGGAGAACTGGGGCAAGAAAAACGGCCTTCACGTGGAGGCCGCCGAGGGCGGCGGTGTGCGGCTATGGTCTGATGCGCCTGGCCTTCACCAGGGCTTGGCACAGAGCATTGCATTGACGCCTGGAAGAAAATACCGCTATTCCTGCACATTCTCCGCAAAATTGGCGCCAGGCGCGAAGTTGAGCGTACTTTCCGTGTATTCGGCTGCAAGCAAATGGAACAAGACCTATCGCTCCCTGGCGGGAAGCCAGGAGGAGGACACACATACGATGGAGTTTTCCGTGCCCTCGACTTTGCAGGGCAATGTGCTGCTGCGTCCGCTGATACTGTTTGGCGTCTGCGATGTGCATTTGAAGCAGGCCTCACTTGAGGAGATTGGCGAGGGCGTGGAGGAAAAGAAGCATGAGGTTGGCAAAATGCCCGTGATTGTGCCTGTGGTGCATCCCAAGATGACAATTGACTTGAGCGGGGAGGAGCCGCGCAACGCCCGTGCCCACATTGCCGAGAAGCCATCGCCTCTGCCAGAGGGCGCATCCGTTGCCAGAAAGGACGGCGCCTTTGTGATAAACTACAATTTTACCACGGAGAAGCATGATGCGGTGATGTTCGACATAGTGAAGGAGCTGCCTTCCGCCGCGAAAGTCAGTATGGAGATTGAGTGCAGCCAGCCAGGGCATCGGCTGTTCTTTGTGCTGGTGGATGCCAATGGGGAATCCCATCTGGTGCAGAAGCCACTTGAGCTGAACTTCCAGAAAAAGAAGCTGACGTATGTCCTGGAACTTGTCAAGAAGGTGCCGTACAGCATATACGATTCAGTCTGGGGCGGGGACAAGAACCAGCATTTGGACTTGCCCTTGCGCAGCATAACCATTGGCATTGACGATGTGCCTGACACCGCAACAGGAAAGGGAACCGTGACAATCCGCAATCTTAAGATAGGCAACTGGTAATAAGGAGGTAGGCTATGAAAAAACTGTTGTATATATTTTTGGCGCTTGCGTCGCTGCCCTTGTTTTCCGAGGTGCTTGTCAAGGAGATGAAAAAGGCGCCAGTCATTGACGGTGTGCTGGAGGCTGGGGAGTGGCCCTGGCGCATTGAACAGCCATTCACGGTGCTCATCAAAGGCACTGCTCCCGAGAATCCAGTTGAGCTTTACATGGGCTATGACGCCGAGTTCATATATGTGGCCCTCAAGTTCAATGTGAGTGCTTCCGCGAAGAACGCTGCGCCAACGCGTGACTTGTTCAGCAACCCCCGGGTGGAAATGCGTTTTGGCGAGGGCAAGAGCATTACATTGTTTGCGCTGGGCTTTGACGGGGACAGATTCCCTTCAGGATGGAAAGGCGTAAGCAAGGAGGGTGTCATTGAGGTCGCGCTTCCTATGGAGATGATGCCTGAGACCAGGAATCTTATAGGCAATATCGTGCTTTCTAATGGAGATGAGAACAGCTCGCTTTTCCCGATTGCGGAAAGGTCGTTTGCTGACCCGAAATTCCATGACAAGTACTCCCTTGGCACGGCGGCGGAAATCGAGGTTTGGAAAAAGACACGCGCCGAAAAGGGCCGCAAGGAAACAGCCGAATTTGAGAAGGTGTTTGCCGAATGCAGGAAAATGCCGCCCATATCTCTAAAGCCCCTCAAGCCCTGGGCGGTCTCGCCTTTGTGGAAACCATACGTCTTCGAGCAGAGTGGAAAGGATTTCCATTTTACATTCTCGCCAAGAAACTCTGACTTCGCTGTTCCAGGCAAGAAGAACACCCTGCCTCTTTTCCGCGACGCCGCATATCAGGTGCATGGGTGGGATTATGACAGGGGCGGCAGGGAAAAGCTGCATACGCTGGAGAAGCTGCTGGCGGATGAAAAGGGAATCTGCGGCTACATCCTCCGCAACACCAATGCCCCAATCTACTATTGCACGGAGGGCGCCTATACCACTTATGAGAAGGATTTGCAGATCAGCCCCGAGGCGAGGAAGGAATTCGTGGAGAAATACGGCAAGCGGCTCATCGCCCTTGACGAGAACGAGTCTGTCGGTCCTGGTGGCGGCTTTCCCATGATCATGGGGCTGACTGGCGAGACGCCTAAAAACAAGGTTGAGGCATACGAGGCCTTGAAGAAGGCCGCCTTTGACAAGCGCCGCACCTTCATACGGGACTGGGCTGTGTTCTATCCAGAGTTCCAGCCATACCGCTCACCCATATCCGCCACGTTCACAGACCATATATACCTCAGCTTCGGCTTCAGGATGGCAGGCAACGAATGCGGGCCGAAGACATTGTGCATGCCGTTCAGCAATGCCGTGTCCAGAGGCGCAGCGCGGCAGTATGGCAGGCCTTTCAGAACATACCTCACCACTCATGAAGACCATATCGAATTCCCTGGATGGGAAGGCGCACACCGGCACTATACGCACAATGACTACAGGAATGCTTTGTTCCCCGACACCAGAGCGCATAGTTATAAACCCGCAAAAGGAGGCATATACAGCATGAACGGCCCAATGTATGGAGTCCAGCATCTGGACTGGTATCGCTGCTTCGTGTATTCCTACATGTGCGGCGTCAACACATACTTCGACGAATGCGGGCACTACCTCATGTATGCGCTTTACGACTACAAGACCATTGACAGCGAGGATCCCCTGGCTGTGAACTTGCGGGACAGAAGCTGGCATTTGTCCCCAATGGGCGAAATGATGTCTAAGTTCTATGATGACATCGTGTGCCGCGAGGACAGAGGCTCTGTCTATACTCCAGTGGCCATAATGTGGGATCTGCACCACGGCCATTTCTCCAACTACCACCAGAAGTCCTGGGGCTTGTTCGAGAACACGGAGGGCGATTTGATGATGGGCGCCGTCATGAACGCACTGTTCCCCACGTCGGACAAAATATGGTACAACAGGGGCTTCCGCACCTCGTCGCAGGGCGATGTGTTCGACGTGATAACCAACAACGCCTCCCAGCAGACCCTAAACTCGTATCCCTGCATATTCTTCTGCGGGGACGTGCCGATTGACCAGGCTTTTGCTGACAGGCTGGTGGCCTACGTCAAGCAGGGCGGCACCCTTGCCTTGAACTGGAAGCAGGTGGAGGTCTTTGCGGCAAAGTTCCCGCAGGGCTTCTTCGGCGCGGAGGTCAGTACCGAAAGGCGCAAGGCAAAGGCCAGCTACAGCCGCTTTTCCGGAAAATTGCTGACGGAGCGCCTGCCGTTCTCCTACAACATGGCAAAGCCCATTAAGGGGACGGAGACTGCGGTATTCACGGCGGACGCCAACAGGGATCCGCTGGTGCTGGTCAGTCGTTTCGGGAAAGGACGCGTGGTGCTTACCATGCCCGATTTCCTGAAGGAGCGCTACTCCAGGGAGACGATGCTTAGCATATTCGGGGACCTGATGCTCCAGCTGGGGCGCGAGGCACTGCCAGTCAGCATAGAGGGCGATGTGGAATTCATGGTGAACCGCAATAGCAGGGGCTGGGTGGTGGCGTTGTTCAACAACTATGGCGTGGGTCTCAATGCCACGTATGAGAATCCCCAGCCCAAGCCTGATGCCAAATATGATGTGAAGGTGACTGTGAAGCCACGCTTCAAGGCGAAGTCCGTGCGTGAATGGTTCACTGGCGGCAGGGAATTGAGCCTGGTTGTGCCTTCTGGAGATGTGCGTATCATTGAAATAGCTGACAAATAATCAGTGGAGGTGCCAAAATGAGAAGAAGATTCACTTTGATTGAACTGCTGGTGGTGATAGCAATCATCGCAATCCTTGCGGCCATGCTGCTGCCAGCTTTGGCCAAGGCCAGGCAGAAGGCAATAGCCATAAACTGCACATCAAATCTGAAGCAACTGGTAGCTGCACGCCTGCTGTATGCAAATGACTTTGAGGACTATGTAATGTGCGCCGATATGGCAAGTTCCAAGGGATATCACCATTACGAGCAAATGAAATACCTGGAAAAGGGCTTCAAGGGAGAGCATTGCAACTGGCAGGGAAATTGGCCATGCAATGCAAACATGGAGGCATACGAGACATACGGAGTGTTTGGCTTGGAAGGAGTGGGCTCGATTAACAAAAACAGGTATCTGCACAGGATTGTGCGGGAAAGCGACAGCAAGAGGGCCGACTTCATTTTCCTGGGGGACATAAAGGCAACATCTTCATTCATGACTGAATGCGATATAATTTTAGAGGACAGCATAACGGCGGACATTCCTCGCCAAACGGGAGCCTTGCACTTGACTACCAATAAGACTACTTATGGTCGCATTTTCATGGTTCATGGCAACAGGACCAATAGCGCAATGCTGGATGGGCATGCGGCTGCTCTGGATGCCAGTGGAATACAGTCCAACATGTATGCCATCTATCCACAAGGCGAAGATGACAGAATCGCAAAGGCTATTTGCATAGATGAAAAGTTCAATCTTGTCAAGGTATATTTTGAATAGAGAGGCAATTTCTAAACTATCGGAGCCGCTGGCTTTAGCTAGCGGAAAAGGCTTGCATTGCCAATAGTTTTGCAATTACCTCTAGAGATTTGGGAAAGTGAC
>JAFZZD010000023.1 GCA_017615955.1 Victivallales bacterium | reverse complement strand
CATGCGGGCGGCGGTTTCATGGTCGCAGGATATGCGGGCGATGAACGTATGGAATTGCCTTCAGGATGGCTTACCGCAAAAGACACGGGGCGGCAGCCACGCTCATGGAAAGACGCCTGGAAAAGCGCAGTCAGAATCCCCGCGCCACCGATGGACCAAATAGATTTCGCAAGTTATTACAGCGACTGGAATGTCTCCAAAAATCCAAAAGGGGATTGGATTGTTCCCGCAATTCTAGGCAAGGCAGAGTTCAGGGACGCATATCAGACCGACCCTGACACTCCCTGGAACCTTATGAGGCGAACTATTAAACAGATGGTGGAATCATTCTCGCCAATTTCGGAAATTAGCTGTGCCCCAGACACTTTTTCTTTGCAAGACGGTCGCTTGGTTGGCGAATGCCCTTCAGGCAGGCACACCGTTCTTCTGGACCTTGCTCGCAACCAAACTTTCATTGTGCGTTTCTCGGGCAAAGGCGGGCATGGTTCCTGTCGTATTGGCTATTCCGAGACGCTTTTTGACGAGCAGGGAAGGAAGGCGTATCATTATCCTGGAACCATTGGCGAAAAAGGCTATGGCGACTTGCTTCTTTTTGCAGGGACAGACTGGAAATACACTTCTTTCTGGTATCGCACTGGACGCTTCATAGAGCTGTCTTTCGACCTTTACGAGCCCGCGCAGGAGATTGAACTGGAACTGTCTTTCATTACTTATCCGTTGGGGCCATTCGTGGAGTTCCACGCGCCTGATGCCCCTGTCCTTGAACAGATATATCAGACCTCATGCCATACGCTCAGTTGCTGTTCGCATGAACATTTTGAGGACTGTCCATATTATGAACAGCTCCAGTATGCAGGCGATTCCAGAATCGAAGCACTGGTCTCTTACGCCGTCTCGGGCAAAGACGACCTTGGGCGACATGCTCTGCGTTCCATTGCAGCCTCACAGTTTAGCGATGGACTCACGCAATCCCGCTATCCTTCTGTCTTCAGGCAAGTCATTCCAGAATATTCCCTTATCTGGGCATTGATGCTTCACGATCATTTCGCCTTTTTCGGCGATTTGCAATTGGTGCTGGAATTGTTGCCGCAGGTTGAGACGATGCTGGACGCGTTTGAGCGCGCACGGCGACCAGATGGTCTTATAGGGCCGCTTTCTGGCTGGCATTACACGGACTGGGTGGCTGGCTGGCCTGTAGGCGCGTCTGACAGAGGGGAAAACGTGCCTGAAACAATCCTTAATCTGTTCTATGCAGAGGCATGTTCACGTACAGCAGACCTGCTGATTGAGGCTGGAAATCCGCAGATGGCATCGGCTCTCAGAATTCGTGCGGAGAAAACTTTGAATGCTGTCAATGCGCATTGCTATGATGCTCAGATGAGACGTTATCTGGATGCGCCAGGCCATAAGGATTGGCTCAGTCTTCACGCCAATACACTGGCAGTGCTGTTCGGTGCCGTGCCTGAACAGGAACGGACTGTCTTCCTGCGAGAGATTTGCGCGGATTCAAACCTTAGGCAGATGTCGCTTTACTTCTCATTCTATCTGCTGGACGCAATAATGAAATACGGCACACCAGAGGAGTTGCGGGCGCATCTCGCGCCTTGGGAGGAGATGCTGAAAAGGGGTTGCACGACTTTTCCCGAAAAGCCAGGCGACAGCAGAAGCGAATGCCATGCCTGGAGCTGCGCTCCCGCCTGGTTCCTGCTCCACATGTCAGAGAACTGAAAACAAAAAGGGCGTTCCTCCATGAAAGAACGCCCCTGAAATCAATAGAGGTAATTTCAATGTTGAAATTACCTCAATAGTCAGCAACTATCAGTCGGTCACAGTGCCTGATGGCGCGGCAACCCAGAACTTGCTTGTGGCATAAGTTGAGTGGCTTGGAACAGATGCGCCTGGCTTGGAGGCGGAATGTCCGTCGGCGAAGCTGATTGACGGCTGGGTGTTGTGGCGTCCATGATAGACGAAATGGTTGCGGTATATAGGCGCGTATGTATTGGCGTAT
>JAFZZD010000197.1 GCA_017615955.1 Victivallales bacterium | reverse complement strand
TGGGGCGATGTGCGCTTTGACATGATGGTGGGCAGAAATCTTCTTTCACGTGCCCAGGATAGGGCAGGGCGCATCAGGGCGATTCTGCCTCTTCTGGAAAGGGGGGGCACCATTGCAATTGCGGAGAATATTCCCGCGCTCAGCCAGAGGCTGTCCATATTGCTGCCTAAACCTGGCACCCAGGAGGAGGCGCGCCAACGCAAGTCATGGCTGGATGCGGAGGAAAGGGTGTATGGCGACAAGTCGGACGCGCGTTTTTCCTGGGGCGTGGATGATTTGTCTACAGCTTTCACTGACAACGCCATGCATGAACCAGATGTGAACATATTGCAGCTTGCCAGGCAACTGACCATAACGCGTGCCCATCTGGACAAGTGGTTTGCCCCGGTTCACGGCTCCTACGCAACTGTGCTGTATGCCCATGGACTTTCCGCAGATGAAGTCACGGCGTTCCAGAATGCGGCATACGCGAGTCTGCTGGACAGAAAGGTGGATTGGCATAGCTCGGTCGCAATTCTGTCTGCCGTCAAATAGGAGATTTAGGATGTCGATTGAAATAATCAGCGATGATGTTGTCGCGTCCCTGCCGTACTTGGATTTGCATGCAATACGCTATAGGGACAAGAACGGACGCATGCGGCAATGGGATTCCGCTTCCAGAAAACCAGGACAGCCTGGCGCGGTGATAATAGTCCCGATCATACATCCGCAGGAGGAGGTTCTGCTTGTCAGGCAATATCGCGTTCCCCTGAAATGCCAGACGATTGAGTTTCCTGCTGGCCTTGTGGACGAAGGTGAGAGCCTGGAGAAGACGGTGCATCGTGAACTATACGAGGAAACGGGCTATGTGTGCAGCATCAGAAAGATCTTGCCTGCGACGGCAAGCAGCGCTGGATTGACAAGCGAGACTGTGAACATCGCATTCGTGGATATCGATTCGAATGTGCCAGAGAATGAAATGCCGATGCCTCATCCAGAGGCTTCTGAGGACATATACGTGCTTCGAATACCATCTGGGGAACTGCTGGCTTTTCTTGAAGAACAGGCCAGGCTGGGCGTGTGCATTGATTCAAAGCTGATGATGTTTGCCGCAAGCAAATCATAAGGCGGCTGTCATTGCCATCACAATAAACACAAACCAGAGAGAGCTATGGAAGAAGAGAAGAAACAAAGTTTTACCATCAACTGCAATGTCAAATCGCATGTCTGTCATGTCGGAGAGTTTGTCGAGTTCGACATTTCAGCTCCTGTTCCCGATACTGAGGCGGAAGTACTTTTCACTGCCGACGGCGAAGCTGAACTGGGCCGCTTCATAATAAAAACGCCCTGCACCTTGAGGCAGACGCTTCCCTTTCCTGGCTTTCTGCGTTGCAGAGTTTCCGCCCCAAATATGGAAACGGCATGGGCAGGCGTGGGCTTTGACCCTGAAAGCATACGTCCCGCATTGCCACCGCCAGATGATTTTCAGGAATACTGGAAAAACGCTCTCTCGCAACTGAAAACTATATCTCCTGACTTTCAGATGGAGGAGATCGCAGAATATTCTGATTCGGAAAACACATATTATGAGCTTTCCTGCAATACTGTCAATGAAGGCAAGTGCTATGGCTTTTTGCGCATGCCAAAAGCTGATTCACCAGTTCCTTTGCTGATTTATTTCGAAGGCGCTGGCGTCGGCATGTCACGGGATCTATTCACCGTTCACTGTAAAACTTGCGACGCGCATCTGCCAGGCCCCAT
>JAFZZD010000196.1 GCA_017615955.1 Victivallales bacterium | reverse complement strand
CGTTTTGGTACTGGATTTTCTCGTGCGCGACACGTGGCGTAAACAATATAGTCACCACCAATTCTAATGGCTTTTGGCTTGAAAAAGCATACTTTGAACTATAGATTACCGCTCAATTGCATACAAAACAACATTTATTTGAACGCTACCTTAATTTGACATGAAAAAACTACTTTTTTTGATTATGGCCGCGCTAGCCACATGTCTGTTTGCCCAGGAGGCTCCCTTTAAACTCACCAACGAGGAGAATCTGCACCTAGATTGGAGAGGCACGCCCCTGATCCTAGGCGAAAACTTCAGCTATCTGGGCAAAGATGGCTTTGCCAGCGGCGAAAAGCGGGAGGAGACCATAGACGGATGCCGCGTGGTGAATCACTTTGGCGAGAAGAACAGGCTGGGCTGGCGCCGTGAACTGGCCTTCGTCAAAAATGGCGCCGAACTGGAAATCACATTCCAGATGAATGTGCCAGGCTATACGCAAGCCGCCAACGGAAATCCCCAGGCATACATATTGGAATTCAACTGGAAGGCACTGGAGGGCTGGAAATACACTGCAGTCATCGGCCGCATCTCAAAGGCAAGCACATTGACTGGCGTGCTTTCGCCTGAAAAAAACGGCGACAAGATAATATTGGATGACAAGGGTGTTGCGCAGCGCATCAGGCAGATTGCCCTGGAATCCCCCGATGGCTCAAGAAAACTGGTGCTCGACTGCAGTCCCGAAGGCACAAACGACCCACACAGCGACTATCCCCCAAATGGCCTGATGGGATTGTGGGTTGTTTACCGCAAGAACAACAGCCTTTTCATCAGCGTGGGCTACACGCCGCCTTTCTATGGCGGCAGCAACACAGGCAAGATGGTCATCTACGAAGGCAGCGCGGAGGACTATGACAAGCGGCACGCCAACAGAAGTTACCGCTATTATTCCGAATTGCCGCCAGACAGGCTCTACGCCCTGGCCGCGAAAAATGTCGGCAAGATGTACAATGCCATCGGCACAGCGCCATTCAGCGCAGAACTCAAGGCGGGATGGCTGCCTGGTGCCGAACTAAAGACCGAGGAGTACAAGCCATCAGGCGCACTGTACAGCGCAGTCTCATCCGCCAAAGACGCAGTTTTCCGCATGGAGGGACTGCGCAGCGGCATTCACCTGCTCACATTCGGAATACCTGCCTTCGACAAGGCAAGGAATGGCATGGGCATATCCGTCAATGGCAAGCCCATTGTGGAGAAACTGAAGCTGGACAGCAAAACAATCACTTTGGTGTCGGCGCCAGTTTGGATTGAAAACGGCAGGGCTGACATCAACTTCACGGGGCAGTGGCAGGTGGCCACCATCGGCGACCAGCTCCTCCAGGCCTCGGCGGAGGACTTCTCCTTCCGCAGGGGAATGTGGGTGAGCCACAAGGGACCATCGCCAGCGGTGATTTTCCAGAGCGAGCATTATCTGCACGAACCCAAATACAACATTGACATCGAAAGCTACCCACTGCCTGAACCTGGACAGGAAATGGCCGCCGAACGCAAGCAGCTGGAATACCCCACTGGCTATGCGGTATTCGATGAAGGCAAGGACTGGCGCCACGCCTCCCTGCTGGGCACATGGGGCACTGGCAACGGCGGCAGCTTCGCGGAATTCACCGAGCCAGGCGCGGTGGAAAAAAGGCTGGATGAATTGACCGCCGATGAAATTGACACCATCATCGTCAGCGGCTTCCTTTCACGGCACACATACCCCATGCACCTTGAGCGCATTGATAAAATGCTGGCAAAAATAGTGTCGGAGGGGCACAAGCGAAACATGAAGTTCATCGACCACATTGACTTCTCGCTGCTATGGCAGTGCGACAGTGGCTTCCGCGTGCTGACCGAGCGCATGGAGCAGCTGCAGCACACAGTCAACACAGGTCTGCCCAACCGTGGCCTCTGCCCCACCAATCCATACACGCGCAGACGCTTCTTCAATGACATGGTCCAACACATCAAGGCCACTGGCATTGATGGCCTGATGGCGGACGAGGTGGCGTTCCACGGCGAGAACTTCTGCGGCTGCTCCCATTGCAGAAAGCAATTCACACAGGACACTGGCTGGGTTTTGCCAGCGGACGAAAACAGTACACACATCATGAACAACAACTCCACCCTGTGGCACGCCTGGATCGCCTGGCGCCAGAAGGCAATAGGCGACTTCTGGCTGGCGCTGCGCCAGGAGGTGCGCAAGTTCAAGCCGGACTTCGTCTTCATCGGATACACCACCCACTACGGCATCTATTCCAACTGGGCCTCCTGTGCACTGGCCAGCAGCATGGACGCATATTCCAGGACATACGACATGGTGGGCACGGAAATCATGACGCGCAACGGCTTCGCCAGCTACCGTGCCCTTGCCAGCATGCGCAAGCTGAAGAACATGTTCCGCAACGTGAACCACCAGCCCATATTCGGCCTGGTTTACAGCGACGCCCGTGACTGGGACATCATGTACTTCGGCTGGGCAATGAACAACCTCAACGCGCAGACCACCTGGGAGATGAGCGGCATGCGCTGTCCTGAAGGCAAGCCCAACTACAGGTCATTCAATGTGAAGGCTGGCAACATGGACCGCAGGACAGCCGTCAGCCAGGCGAAGATCGCCCTCTTCTTCTCATCGCTTGGACGCGACTGCTCGAAGAGGGCCTCTTCAGAGGTGGACATCATGGGCTTCTCACAGGTCATGGTGGCCAACCACATCCCCCATGAATTCATATACGAGGCGGGCCTCACAAAGGAAATCCTCTCCAATTACAAGGCTCTGTTCGTCAACAACGCCACTGCCATGAGCGAGGAGAACGTCAAGGCCATTCGTGACTACGTGGAGGCTGGAGGCATCGTCTATCTCTCCAACAATGCGGGCTATTTCAATGAGATTGCGGACAAGCCCCAAAAGTGGCTTGTGGGGCAGATGCTGCTGAATGGCTCCGACTACCTCAAGAGCGACTCTAACAGGAAGTACAGCGCAGTGCGCTGGAAGGACGGAAAGGAGCTGGCTGTGCCTGGCCAATACCAGCCATACAGGTTTGCAAAGGGTCTGGGCACCCTGATGGACCTGGTGCTCGCCAACGGCAAGACCGTGCCAGGCCTTTACTACAACAAGCTGGGCAAGGGTTGCGTGTATTTCAGCCCCGCCATATTTGGCCAGGCATGCCGTGCATACGAGGTCACCAGCAAGGCGACCGTGAAGTTCCAGGCCAATCCCATGGCGGAGGAGAATGTGCTGCGCGTAATCAACACCGTGGCGGGCGACTTCAAGGTATGGCAGACCATCGACATACCCAGCCAGGTCATCACCTCCATCTACAAGACGCAGGAAGGCAGCCTGGCGCTGCATTTCCTGAACGCCACACGCTCCAACTACAAGAAGGGCGATGTGATACCCAGCGTGCCTCCAAAGGACGCCTTCGCCCCATTGGAGAAGCCCTTCTCCTTCAAGGTAAAATATCCTGGCAAGAAGGCATACGCCGTCTCGCCTGAATTCAAAAAGCCTGTGTCGCTACCGTTGCAGAACGAGGGAGAATGGACTACGGTTACCGTCCCCGCTGGCACATTG
>JAFZZD010000195.1 GCA_017615955.1 Victivallales bacterium | reverse complement strand
GGTACGCTACGCTAAGGCCGTCGCTACGGCAACTGGCGAGGCGTGATGCTAGTACCTTTGGAACCTCTAGAACCATTAGTTTCCACAATCCATTGAAGATAAAATAAAAATGAAGCATTCCACACCTCTATTGATAGCGTTTCTGCTTGTCTCCTCTTTCACGGTTTATGCGCAATTTTCTGGGCTGACGTATGCCAGTGCCACATCGGAGGCAGTGCGTGTTGATTTGCGTGATGGCTTTGGCGGGCGAGTTGTGCGCGGAAGTTTGGCACTTTCCATGGAGGAAGGGGCAGTTACCTGCGAGGGGCAGGCATTGGGTGCCTTGTGGAACACGGCCATGTTGTCCGAAGGTTGGCACACTTTGGCGTGCGGTGGCGAGACGGCGCAGGTCTGCGTGCGCAATGATTCGTCCATTGCCTTGGAGGAAGGGCGGCTTGCCGCAAATGTCACTTGGAACAATTCTGCCGTGCATGTTGTGCGCAATGACGTGTATGTGCCCAATGGCGTGACGCTGAACATATCCGAGGGTGCGATTGTCAAGTTTGCGGAGAACTGCCGCATCATCGTGGAGTATGGCGGCAAGATTGCGGTCAATGGCAATGCTGATGCACCAGTGCAGTTTGCGCAGGTGGCGGACGATGGCGTTGGCGGTGACACTGACCTGCGAGAAGCGGCTGTAGTTGCTGAAACGGCATCGCGCATTTACTGCTATGAAAATGGCGGCTGGCAGGACAACGGGGCTTTTGTGGTAAATCAAGTGGTAATTGGCACACTGCCCAAGCTTTCCGTGCAGGCTGTTCGTGCCATGCGCCAGGGCGGCTCCGTGCGCATTCCCGTTACCGTGTCTGGCACACGCAATTCATCCTTTGCGGTGGATTGGCAGGCTGTGGATGGCACTGCGAAATACGGCGTGGATTTCACTGCGAACAGCGGTCGCGTCAACTGGAGTTCAACTTCTGCGGGCACGGGCTACATTGAGATACCACTGGTGACTGAAGTCCAGTCCAATGAAGATGTGGCGTTTACGGTGCGGCTTGCGCGTTCATACGGAGCCAGCATCCAGACAGCAACGGCGCTTGTTACTATCTATGACAACGGAGAAAGCGAGTTTGAGAATCTGCGGTATGCCACCGCCACTTCATCTGCTGTACGTCTGGACTTGAGGGATGACTTTGGCGGGCGCATTGCCCGGGGCGTGATGGCCATGTCCAATGAGGAGGGCGAAGTGCGGTTGAATGGAAACGCCCTTGGCGAGGAATGGGACACAACAACAATGGAGGACGGCTGGGTTACGCTGGAACAGGGCGGTGAAACCCGTGACGTCGCCATTCTGAACACAATGGATGTACACTGCGAGGAAGGGCGGCTGGCATCCAGCACCACGTGGGACAATTCCGCCGTGAGGCTCGTGCGCAACAATGTCTATATCCCCAATGGCGTGACGCTGACTGTCACTGCCGGAACAACCGTGAAATTCACTGCCGGAACCCGCATCATCGTGGAAAATGGCGGCAAACTTCAGATGAATGGCACAGCTGACGCATACGTGCAGTTCGCCATGGCGACGGACGACGGCTACGCGGGCGACACGGACATGCGGGAAATGGAAACGGTTTTCCCGTCATACTCCGTGATCTACAGTTATGCCAATGGGACAGTGGCGGACAACGGCTATGTGGCCTCCCGTGGACTGGTAATTTCCAGCACCTATCCTACGTTGGCATTGAACAGCGTTTCTGTCTATGAGGATTGCGGCACTGTCTATATTCCAGTGACAGTCTCCGGTTCAAGGAATACCTCCTTTTATGTGGAATGGGAGGCCTCCAATGGAACGGCGACCTTCGGCGAGGACTACAATCTGGCCTCCGGAAAGCTGACCTGGAATTCTACCAACGACGGCACCAGGTACATTGCCATCCCCATATCAGCTGGGCATCTGGTTGCGGACGAAGAGACATTCACAGTGCGTCTTGTTGCTTCTGGCGGCGCAAACATCAATACAACTGCGAAGACCGTTGCCATACGACGCCGGGCGGAAAGTGGATTGGAGGATTTTGCACACGCAACTTACACCTCCAATGCCGCGAGGCTGGATTTGAGGGAGGGCTTCGGCGGGCGCATCGTCCGTGGAACCATGGCTTTTTCTACAACGGAGGGTAAAGTCAATTTGGATGGAAATGAACTCCCCTCCAATTGGAATTCCACTGCAAAGGCGGACGGCTGGTATGAATTGAGCCAAAACAATCTGACTGCGGAAGTCTGCCTGCTGAACAACGAGGGCATTGCCCTGGAGGAAGGCCGCATCATGCAGAACACCACCTGGAATGGCGCTTCCCTGCACCTGCTTCGCAATGACGTGTATGTGCCGAATGGCGTGACATTGACCATCGCAGACGGCGCAATTGTGAAATTCACAGAAGATACACGCATCATCGTGGAGAATGGAGGCAAGCTGTCCGTCCAGGGCACTGAAAATGCACCCGTTAGATTTGCTTTGGCGACAGACGATGTCTTTGGCGGCGATACAGACATGCGTGAAGCCGAGATGCCTATGCCGTCCAAATCGCTGATATACTGCTACAATACCAGCAATGGCTGGGCGGACAACGGGCACTTTGCCCTGCGGAAACTCAAGTTGAATGCGTTGCCTACTGTGTCCATATATAATTCCTGTGCAGTGGAGCACGAAGGCGTCGTGAAGATTCCAGTGACAGTTTCCGGCACTCGCAATGCGGCATTCTCTGTCGATTGGACTGCGACTGAAGGCAGTGCGAAACTGAACAGCGACTATACACGTTCGTCAGGCAGGCTGTCCTGGACCTCCACGGACAATGGAACGCGATACATCGAAATACCGCTTGTGGCGGATGATATCGCCGAGGAACTGGAGGATTTCACTGTTTCCCTGACTGCCTCGTATGGAACAAACATTGCAAGCTCGGAGAGCACAGTCAGCATATTTGAATCGGCGGCAACATTGCCGGCGGAGGCGGAATATGGCAGCAGCACATGTGAGATGGAAGTAGGCGTGGATGTGGATGAGAGAACGGATCTTTTCAGTCGCTTGGCACGCGATGTGGAAATCTTGCGTTTTTCCACGTCATGGGCGAAAAACGAGTCGGCCTCGTCTGTTAGGATAAGTATGCAATTGGATGAGGACAACGAGACGCCACAGGTAATTCATGCAAGTAATGGCGATGAAAATGAAGGTGCGGCAGACTGGAATACATACAGTCTGCCGACTGGACGATACCTGCTCGCCCATGAAACACTGGATGCACATGGCGGTTTGCTGGAGAGGCTGGAGACAAACTTTTTCATCAACCGTGAAGTCATCATTCACGAGGGCCGCTTGGTTGAGGATGAAAACTGGGATGCTTCAGCCATTCATGTGGTTCGGGCAAATGTGACTGTTCCTGCTGGTGTGCTTTTGACAATCAGCGAGGGTGCTATTGTCAAGTTCCAGAGTGGCTGCGGTATAATTGCAAAACTGGGCAGTGTGGTCGAATGCATGGGGTCGTCATTCACTCATATTGCCGACGATACCATCGGTGGTGACACCAATTTGGACGGTATGGAGTCCCTGCCTAGTTATGATGCATATTCCATTGGCGGCGAGGGCACTGTCCGCATGGATTCCGCCTGCAAGCAGTACTGCAAGTCGGCCACATTGCCTTCAGGTACCTTGCGGCAGAATACGACTTTGGCGGGCAATCTAGTCTATAAGGCGACTGGAAGTTTGACGATTGCCAGCGGTGTAAAGCTGACCATTGAGCCAGGTGCTATCCTCAAATTCGGGTCAGGGCAGGGCATAACTGTGGGTTCAGGCGCCACACTTGAGGCCTTGGGCACGCGTGCGCAGTCCATTGTCTTTACTTCCATAAAAGACGATGCATACGGTGGCGATACCAATCAGGATGGGGCCAATTCAACACCGAATCCAGGGGACTGGGCGCAAATCACCAATTCAGGCACTGTTATTATGAACAACTGCAAGATCCTGTATCCGGCTGGCGCAAACAATCAAGGTGGTTTATACAATGGAGGGGAACTGGATTTCCAGAATGGAGAAATTGCCCATACCGTCTATGACTGCCTGCGGAGCGTAGGTGGAAATGCATACATTGCGAACACCGTCTTGCATGACACGTCCATGGGATTTGCGCCGTCAGGAGGAAGCAATTTGATGGTTAACAGCATCATTTATGATGCGACAACTTGTGTGCGGTGGCCTAATGCCACATTTGTCAACTGTATTTTTGCCTACTCGAATGAGATTGTTGATACGAGTTTTGGCACAGGAATGAGTTTCAGAAATTGTGTTTTCTGGAATGAGCCTGCGTCGGGACAACAATCTTGCCATGCCGTGGGCAGCAATGGCAATTTGTGGGTTGATCCGCTATTCAGCGATATCGCTAATGGGGATTACTCGTTGAAGGCTGCATCGCCCTGCATTGACGCTGGCGATGGAACCCAGACCACGGAACTGGACTACTGGGGCAAGCCACGCATGAACTGCACGAAAATCAATGATACGGGAATTGCCTCGGAAAATGGCTGCATACCCGACATTGGCATATACGAATATCCAGGAACAGGCGGGGGTGATGTTCCTGATTTGAAGGTGAACTGGGTGAATGGGCCTAGTGTCGCTGTAAGCGGCGAAAATATCATAGTTTCCTGGCAGATTGAGAATGTTGGATTGGTTAATGTCCAGGGATATTGGCATGACAGTGTCTTCCTCTGTTCTGCGGATGATGAACTTGGGCAGCAAGTCGTGGAACTGGGGGGCGCAACCGGATATGAGATATTGTATGCAGGTGAGAAGAAAACCATTATACGCCAATGCCGTATCCCTGCAATTATGCCTGGAAAATGGCGTTTGCGTGTCACTGTAAATGATAACCTGGACATTTTCGAGCGTAATTTCCAAAACAACCGTGCAGAGGGAGAGGAATCCATTGATATACAGGTCGAGGCGTGGAGAGCCAATAAGCCATACGCATTGGCAAGCGGGGAGGATATTGTCTTCGAGGCAACGGAGGCAATGCTTTTGGAGCTGACAGGCCAGTATGCAGATGTTCTGGATTGGCGTTGCGGAGTAGGCTTCATTCCAACAGATACGCATTTCAGTGCCACAAAGCGCACCTTGAACAATGGCAGGGTGGTAATGGCAATGCCTTCCCAGAATGGCAAGACGACATTCATTAAAGTCACTAACAGCAGCTCGATGAATGCCATGTTCCAAATTGGCAGCATTGACATGGTGGATGCAATTTGCGATGTGAATCCGGCAAGCCTTCCCAGGCAGAAGCTTGCCACGCTTGATTTCGTCTTGCTGGATCCATCGCCTGTCAAGAGCGTGCAATTGACGGCGGGGGCAAGGAAGATTTTTGCCAATGGCATTTCCAGCGATGCGGCAGGACGCACAGGTGCCGCATTTAACCTTGCTGAACAAGAGGCTGGCGAATATGGACTTGAGATCATGACTGCTTCTGGTACTGTGTATCGTAAGGAGAATGCAGTTGCAATTGTCGGGGACGAACGGAAGGCTCGTCTTGAGGCATGGCTGGATATTTCACCCAGCGTTCGTGAGGGCCGCCAGTACATTGGCTATGTCTGCTACCGCAATTCTGGCGATGCGGACATGAATGCGCCAGTGTTCCGTGTAATTGGCGAGGGCAATACCAAGGTCAAGGCAAAATTATCTGGTGAACTGGAAAATGTGGTATTGCTCTATGGTATATGTGAAAACCCAGTCAATGTCTTGCGTGCAGGTGAAGAAGGGCGTGTGCCTTTCTATTTCACTTTCACAGGAAGCTGCAGCGTGAAATTTGATACAATGGCATTTCCTGAAGAGGAATATTCAGCCAGTGAGACTTTTGACACTTGGAAGGCAATGGAGCTTGCTGTTCATAAAGCGGCATTAAGGTTGCATGAGCAAGGAAAGGATGAAACAGACTTTAGAACTCTGTATAATCTTGCCAGCAGGATGACTTCAAATCATTTTTCATATTTGTCTGGACATGCCTATCATTCCATATCAAGTCTGCCTCTTCCAAATGTGACCATTTCGGCAGTGGCTACGATTGGTGGAGAAGAAATGCATTATTCCACTGTGACAGATGAAGAAGGATACTTTGTTTTTGATTGTCTGCCAAGCGAGGCAACATACCATATTGCTTTGGAAATGGGGGAGACAAGGGAAGACGTCATAGCAATACCGGCATTGAATCAAGATGTTAACAATCTCCAAATATATGGTTTGCCATTAGGAAGTATCCAGGGATATGTTTGCATGAATGATGGACAGCCGATTTGGGAGGAATATACTGTTGAACTATACGGGGGAGACAATGGCTTGCCTCTGAAGTCAGTCCGGGTTGATGAAAACGGTTTCTTTGTTTTCCG
>JAFZZD010000022.1 GCA_017615955.1 Victivallales bacterium | reverse complement strand
GGGATTCACATCGCAGACCGCGACCAGCTCCATTCTCGGAATCTTCCCGTCAAGAACCTGACGCGCATGGCTGGAACCCATGCCACCGACACCGATGATGCCCAAACGTACTTTGTCCATTCGTTTGCTCCTTGTTTGTTGAATTGTTGTTGGATATGGTTGAAAAAAAACAAACTATTGTATGGCAGCTTTCAGCTTGGCGATATCCTGCACGCCAACGAAGCGCGTCACTTCCTTGCCCTTCTGGAAGACTATCAGCGCGGGAATGGCGTCAATTCCAAGGCTTACCGCCAGCTGCTGCGCATTATCGACATTGACCTTGCCGACCTTTGCGCCAAAGACGGGGTCCTGCTCAGCCGCCTCATGCAGCAGCTTGCCCTGCATCTGGCAGGGACCACACCATGTCGCCCAGAAATCCACGAGCACCTTGCTTTCAGAGGAGATGAACTCCTGAAAACTCTCTGTTGTCAGTTCTTTTATCATTGTCAATCCTCCTGCGTTGTGTATTATGTTTAAATATACCTTGCGTATTCCATAATTCAAGACAAAAATGCAAAACGCTCCTTGTTTTCGACGACATGCCGCCGCCGTTCCCCCCAGCTACTGGTTCAGCTGTTGCCTAGCCTGCTCCACGTCGAGATTGCGAATAAACTCCACGATATTCGGAAAGCAGCTGTGAAAGCCGAAATCTCCATCCAGCATCTCCGCAATGGCCTGCTCCTTTGGCCAGTCCTGTATCAGCACGCGATAAGTCGCGCAAACCACTCCCGTTCGGTCTGATCCATGAAGACAATGAACAAGCAAAGGACGGTTTCGCGGAGACTTCATGATTCTTACGGCCTCCAGCACCTCCTGCACATCAATCTTCATATAGCTCATCGGAACGCTGTGGCACGCCATCATCGTTGAACTGGCAAGCTGATTGTCTGTGGCGGTTGTGCGCAGGGAGAGAAGGTTGACGACACCCAACTTCTCCAGATTCTTGATGCCCTGCCTTGTCGGCTGCGCAGCACGGTAAAGCCCCGGCTCAAGCATATAGCAGTTCGCAACGCCACTGATTTGGCATGGCTGTGCCCAATTCTCATGCCTTGTGGCAGGATTCACCCTTTTTGTGCTGAAGCAACCTGTGATTAGCACGGTTGCCAAAACGAGGAGATTGTGGTGAAGAAGCTTCATTTTCCAAGCCAGACAGTTTCCAGTGGCTCAAACTGCCTTGCAGCCGTCAAGGCGACATCGTTTCGGTGCAGGGTTGAAAGAGCCTGCCACGCGCACTCCAGCGCCTTTTCTTGCGTGTTGCAGTCCAAGCTGATATGCGCCAACACAACATTTTGGGTTCTGGATGAGACAACGTGCTCCAGCAACTCCGCCGTGGAGACATTGCTCAAGTGCCCATCCCTTCCCATGATGCGTTGCTTAGTCTTCCATGGACGATTGGCTGCCGCCAGCATGTTCATGTCATGGTTGCTCTCCAGCACGAGGGCATCGCATCCCTTGAGCTGATATTCAACGGTTGACGAGGCATAGCCGACATCGGTCGCAACCCCGACCCGCCACTCATCCACGCTGACAACATAGCCGACAGGGTCATTTGCGTCATGTGGAATGGAGAAGGGCATGATGGTGAAAGGACCAACGGTGAACTTGCCGCCCGACACGAAATTCGCCACCTGCTTGACTTTTGGGTCTTTGTCCCGTATTCCACGCGTGCAAGGCAGGGTGGCGTAGATGGGTGCCTCAAACTTTTGCGAACACAGTCTCAGCCCGGCCATATGGTCTATATGCTCATGTGTCACCAGTATCCCCTGGAATTCGACGCCATCCAGGCAAGAACAGCAACTGATGCGGCGCTGAGTTTCACGGCACGAAAGCCCTGCGTCAATCATAATCGCCTGCGTACCATAGTGTATAACGGTGCAATTTCCAGAGCTCCCACTCCCCAGCACCGTCACACCAAGTGGACAACTATCCTGCTTTGCAATGCCTTCTTCCATCATCCAATTCCCCTTCACTTACTTGTTTCCCCCAAGACGTCCAGCACCTCTTCGGCAACCTTACGGCTGACCTGAACCTCGCTGCCCAGTTTTCCCACGCACTCGCGTATGCCCACAAGCACCTCTTCGCGACGTCTGCCACCAGGCAGAATCGCCTCCAGAGCAGGCCCCATTTTGGCCGCCGTGACATCGTATTGAATGCACTCCTGATAGACGATGTGCTCCGTGACCAGGTTCGCAATCGTGATGGATGGCAACTTCACAAGGCGCTTTGTAATCTGATATGTAAGCCAGTTGGTCTTATAGGCCACGACGAGCGGGAGCCCTAAAATCGCCGCCTCAACCGTGACGGTCCCGCTGGCCGCCAGCCCTGCCGTCGCCTCTGTCATCCGCTCGCGCGTGTTCCCCACGCTGATGTCCAAACGTTTTTTCAACTCGTCAGGCAAACCCAGCGTGTTGATGATGGAGACAGCCATGTCCTTTGTCTTTTCGCGTGGCAACGTCATTGCAAAATGCAGGGCAGGGCGCTTTTTGAGCAGCTGCACAGCAGTATCAAGGAATGGCGGTATGTGCCTTTTCAGTTCGCCGCCACGGCTGCCTGGCAGCAGCAACACAAGGTTTTCATCTCGATCAACCTTCTTCTCACGATACGGACGCAGTATCTCCAGCAGGGGATGACCGACAAACTCAGCCCGAAGCCCAGTTCCCGCATATACCTTTGGCTCAAAGGGAAAGATGCAAAGCATCCGCGTAACGTCCCTCGCTATCTTCGGTATGCGCCCATTTTTCCATGC
>JAFZZD010000194.1 GCA_017615955.1 Victivallales bacterium | reverse complement strand
TGTCATTCTTCGGCACGGCAAATGAAAGGGAATTGCCCTTTGCATTTATCTTTACGGCATTGTCCCTCAAGTCCAGCACCTGCTTTGGCTTGAAGGGCAACGTCACCGTGACCCCTGGCTTTGCGGCCTTGTAGTTGCCCACCAGAAGCAGCGCCTCCTTGCCCTTCACCAGCATGGAGTAGGTCAAATTCTCATTGTCGCCCTTGACTTCCGTGACAGCGCCGTCCATCACCAGATCCTCGTAGGGCTGAATTTCGGCCAGGGCTTTTGCATGGTAGTAGAAGTCCATTGGCGTATCATAGAAGTCGCTTGCCTGGAAATAGGTAATTCCGCAGGCACCGTTGAGCAGCGCCTCCAGAACCATCTGCTCGATCTTGTATGAGTCGAATTCGCCGTATGTGCCAGCGGTGAGCCATGGGATTAGCTTCTTGTTGCCGAGAAGCTTGTGGTTCTTGAGTATGTTGTTATGTACATCCTGTGAGCGACCTGCCACATACAGGCTGGGCTGCGCCATGTCGATTGACGAGGGATATGTGTCCTCCCATTTCTCGATGCCGTATTTAGGCGAGGCTGGCTGCCTGCCGTAGGAGCCGATCACTGGCATAGGAATGCCAGCATCCTGTGCGCCTAGCTTAATCGCCTCCTTAAGGTCCGCCATGATCTCCTTGCCGCGCTCAAACAGGAATTCCTCCTGCGTTTTGCCCGATGCCTTGATTGCCTCCTGACACCGCGTACATTTGCTGGAGGACTGCTTTGCCTGGTGCCATATCTCGATGTCGTAGAACACATAGTCTGGTTTGCCGTCACGGGTGCAGCGGCGCACACGCTCCAGTTCCTTCTGGTAGAACTCGCCCTTGTAGGAGGGGCAAAGCCACCTGTGTTTGTCGTTTCCAGGAATTGTACAGAATATCTCATGGCCTGCCTTCTTGTTGTTGGTCATGACATGCAGGCTGGAATCATTCATAATGACCTTGAAGCCTTCCTTGTGTGCGGCCGCCACGTATTCCTGCCCACTCTTGATGCTGGCGGCATTCCACCACCAGCGCGGGAAAGAACTGACCACATTGAAGCCCAGACGGCGCCAGTTGTTCCAGAAATCAGGCCAACTGCGGCCTACTGACTCACTCATCCAGGAAAGGCTAACATGCAGGCGCTTGAACTGCCCCACCACTGGCGGCTTGACTACCTTGACTGGCACTACATGCTTGAACTGCGCCCCCTCCGATGTGACCGCATAGATGCTTGCATTTCCAGTCACATTCTCGTCTGCGGCCAAATGGAATACTGGCGTCTTGCCCTTGCTCTTCTTCAGGTCATATTCGTACTTGATGCCATTCCCAGTTTCCTCTGAAGTGAAATCCTTGTCATCGATGATCTTGACGCCTTTGGGGAACTCCATCACCAATTTACCAAAGTCCGCCTTCTTCACTTCGGCTGGCCTCAAGTCTCTGACCAGCAGTTTCTGTGGCGCGGGCAGACCAGCCATGATCGCCAGTTCCGGCAGGCGCGTGCGTATGAGCAGTCCCTCCATCGGTATTTCCTGGGCAGGCGCCTTGTACGCCTCGTTGAAGTCTGCGCCCTGCGTCTCTGCCTTGATGACCGCCATTTCATCGCTGAAGATGGAGGCAGTCTCCGCCTTGATCTCAAGTATGATGTACCGCGCCTCGGCATTGACAGCCAGCTCGAAGGGATAAGTCCACGCCTTTCCCCAATGCAACTCCGTTTCGTCAATGTAGTAATAGCGTTTCCAGTCGCACTGCTCGCTTTCGCAGGGCGCCAGCTTCTGCATGGAACTTGCCTCGTGATAGAACTTGCCATCCTTGGAGACATGCACAGTCATGATCTTCGGGAATTTGAAGTTGCCATTGGAGCCGCCCAGCAAGCGTATGACCACCTTCTCCACGGGTTCGATATTTTCCAGGTCAATTTTAATAAAGGAATGCCCCAGGCCCTCATACCAGCCAACCGTGCCCTTGTAGAACCACAGGCGTTCCTCGCCCTTGCTTGCGAATTTGCCGTCAGTCAGGTCATAAGGATCCGAATCGCTTTTTGTGAGGCGATAGTCCGTGTCAGGCACCAGCTGGCATTTCTTTCCCAATGCCAGATTCGTGCCCTGCGTCCTCTGCGCCCACAAATCACGCATTTCCTTAAGTGTGGGCCGTTCAGCAAGGCAAATCAAAGAGGCAGCAATAAACAGCAAAAACAGTTTTTTCATAGGTGTTTGGTGTTTTGGGGTTGGTGGCCTGTG
>JAFZZD010000193.1 GCA_017615955.1 Victivallales bacterium | reverse complement strand
GGTATTTTATTCCAAGTCTCCAACATGTCCATCGACAAAAAGATAGTTCTTCACCTTGGGCTGCGGCAGCACGGCGTGAAAGCAATCGTAGTCAAACAAGACTGGAACCACGCTCTCACCATAATCCGTGACTGAGGATGAATACCTTTTCTCCCCGGAAAGCCGCTCGTTGTATTCATAGCTGGAGCCTTCCCTGTCAAAGTAGGTACCGTTCTCGCCAAGCACATCAGCCGGGCACTTGAACAACTCGCCATTGTTGCCCACGTATGACAGCAACTCCACGGAGATGCGCTTCTCGGGTTCACCAAGGGACTGCGCCATGGAAGGCAGACCGCAGGCCACTGGAAAGACCTCGCTGTTGGAATCCAAGTACATCTGAACGCCAAGGCCAAGCTGATGGAGGTTGGACTGGCAGGCGGCGCGCCTGGAAGACTGCCGCGCACGATGCAGCCCCCCCACCAGCAAGCCAGACAGTATGGCAATTATGCCTATCACCGTCAACAGCTCGACCAGGGTGAAGTTCCTATGTGAAGCTAGACTATTTCTCATTTTCAAATTCAAGCAAATACAATTCCTGGCCCAGCTCCGCCTGACGCAAGAACTTGAAACCAAAGAATTCAAGCTGGCCGATGATCAACTGCGGATCCAAGGAGTAGCCGATTGTATTGGCGGCAGGATACCGGTCCACAATCACCAGACGCCCTTTTGGGCGAATTGCCTTGCGTATGGATTCAATCAACTTGAACCTGGGCTGCCTGGGCAGGTACATGTACACCAGATGGTAGAGCTGGTTGTAGAACAGCAGCTCCACGCGGTTGCTGGTCAGCATCACGGATTCATCCGTGCTGCGGGTGGCCTGTATGTTCCCTATGTCCTCCCGGTTGATGAAGTCCTGGAGGAAGTCAATCTGGCCCCTGTCGTTGTCCAGCGCATACACCATGCCGTCTTCGCCTACCAGCTTGCTGAACTTGTAGGTATAGAAGCCTTGTCCACAGCCGGCCTCCGCCATTTTAATGCCAGGCTTCAGGTGCAGTTCGGCTATGATCTTGTCCACAGGTTCCCATTTGACACGAGTAGGCGAATTGAAGATCAAGGCGTTCTGAAGCATATTCAGGTCCCTCATCATCTTTTCCGGATCCTGGTCATCATAGCCCTTCAGCTGATGCTTGAACTGGATGTATTCCTTCAATTTCTTGCAGTCGCTGTCCATGAAGAAGGCGTAGTATGCCTTTTCCAGGGGATTCTTGAGACTTGCCTCGGCTGTCGCCTTGTCCTTCAGCATAATGTCCAGGAACCAGGCAAGAGCCAGCACCTCCTTGTTATCAGGATGCGCCTTGAGCATGGCATTGCATTTTTCCAGAAGGCTCTCCTGCTGCTTCCTCCTTTGGACAAGATCGGACAACTCCAATGAGGCATACAGCTCCTTGGCAATCTCACGCCCCGCAGGGGTTATCTCCGTATGGACAAAGTCCCCCGCCGTGACCAGCGAATTGCGACTGTTTACAATGATTTCCCTTGAATATCCCATTAATACACAGGACAGCATCAATAAAAACACGCTTCTCATTTCTCTTTCTCTCCTGCCATTGCCAAAAGTTTACGTTGAAATTCCACGAATGAACTGACTTTCCTAGGCATGGAAAAGCCCTGCCCCATTGTGGCGATGTAATCATCCTTGTAATGCAATTCCATAACGTCAAGCAACTTCCCCGCCTCGGTCCATTCCTTGCGTTCCAAACGATACTGTACCAAAAAGGACAGCAAGTTGGGCATCAGCCGCATTCCAGTGGGCATCAGGTCAGGGCAATATACTGTCTCGTATGACTTCTTCTCCAGAAACACCTCCACTGGAAGCACGTCATTGCGCGCCAGCATCGACAGCACCTGCCCTCCCTCCGCAATGCGCAGCAGATTCGCCTCCGGATAGGTCACCTGCATTTTCTTAAATGCCTTGTCCTTGCCAAAGTTCTGTCCAGGAGACCTGGCCTCCTGGGTGGCGTTGATATAGACACTGTAGATGTCTATGCCGTATTTCTGCACATCTGCCAGCAGCAGTCTGTCAAACTCACTGTTCAGCCTGCCCATATATTCCTGGACATCGCTTTCATTCCTCCCCTCCACTTGTAGTTCGGGTGGCATCGGCGGCGCTGGAGGACGGATAAACACGCCTAGCAGAATGGACAATATGCCCACGCCCAATGCAATGTATGACAAAAGCGTGGCATTGCGCAAACTTTTTTCCTTGTCATCCATATTCCACCTCACCATTTCCATTCATTGTTGCTATATGGATTCAGCGGTCCCTCGGCATACATGTCCCTGGGCCACACCTGGAAGCGGTTGTCATAGAAGAACTCCGCGCACTCGTCAGCAAAGAACGCGCCCTTTGCAGTGAGGCGCACCGTCTTCTCATCCTCGGTAACAAGGCCATATTGCTTGAGCTTTTGTATTCCATTGTACAATGGCGTATCCTCAATGGCACGACCGCCGGAGAACTTCTTGAAATACTCCTTGCGGAACCAGTAGTTCTTCAATGGGAGGGCCAGCGCCCAGCGGCTGTTGGCCTCCGCGTCGCGCACATAGCCTCTATTCAAAGGCAGTTTTCCAGCCGCGATCTTCGCGTAGTACTCGTCAAAGGACTGGGTGTTAAGCACAAAACGGTCATGGAGGCTGGAGAACGCAGTCTGGCCGAAGGACATCTGGTCAAACAACAGGCAGCACTGGTTGAAGGCATACAGGCTGATATGCTTCTTCTCCTTGGTGAATACACGGCGCAGATTCTCGTGGTAGCCGCAGCTGGCCAGGTAATCTATGCACATCTGCTTCATCCTTATGTCATCGTCGTGGGACGGCAATTCATCCGGATGTATCTGCGTCTCCTTCTTTATGAGACCCTGCTGGTCCCCGTAAGCTTCGATCTTCAGGCGGTAGAACTGCAGCTCGT
>JAFZZD010000192.1 GCA_017615955.1 Victivallales bacterium | reverse complement strand
GGCCGCGCACATACCTACCCATATGTTCAATAAAATGATTCTCCTTTTTTCTTTCAGGATTGAGGATTGGAAGCATTAGAATTGCCTGATAGCTCCTTTCACAGCAGATTCACCTGGAATGGGGTGGGCGAGGTCTGTCTTTTGTATTCGACCGCAGAATATCCAAAAAGAAGAACGGCGCGGGCCGTATATCCGCTTGGCAGTGCAAGGCGTTTTCTCATGGAAGGTAACCATCGGAATGCGTGAACCGCAAAGCCGCTCCAGCAAGTGCCAATCCCGAATGACTGCGCCAGCAGATCGAAATAACTCAGGGCAATCCATGGGTCTGCCTCTTTGCATGGCGCATTGTTTGCCGATGCCGCTACAATCATGTGAGGGGCATTTCTGAAAATGACATCCACGCCGTTTTGGATTTCGTCCATGTATCTCCAGAAATTGGGATAGACAATCCTCAATATTCCAGTTTTTATCAGGAAATTCATGGCTTTGGTCATCTTGGTGCGGAAGAATTCCATTTCACTTTTGTGCTGTATGACAGTGAAGACCATATTGTGTACATTGCAGCCCGTGGGGGACCAGGCCAGGGCTTGGATAAGTTTCCGCATGGTTTTCTCGTCTATTTCCTCATCCTTGTACTGGCGTATGCTGCGCCGCTGGCAGAGGAGGTTCAGCATGCTTTCTGCGGAGGGCATTTCGCCGATTGGATTACAGTTTTCAGGAGAAATGCTATCGCATTCCACTGCACCCACAGGACACACTGCCAGGCAATGCTGACAGTGAAGACAGTAGCATTCGTCCTCGGCTTTCACCATGGGAAAGCCTTGCTCGTTTGGTCGCAGCACGTGCACAATGCAATCCTTTACACAGGCGTGGCATTTCAGGCATTTCTGTTCATCTATACGAATCACTGATGTATTCCTCCAATTTTGCTGCTTTAAGCCATTTCAGCATTCTTGAGTTGCTGAAATCCAGATTATGTGAAATGGTGTCCAGCGCATAAAGCGTGGGATCAAACAGGGGCTTTCGCCGCGAAATGGCAGTGGACAGGCAGGCAAACGGCCAGATTACCCATTTCGGTATGGAAGCTTCCCGGATATGCCTGCCAGGCAGATACTCCTGCGCGAGTTGCCGATAGTATTCACTGAGCGTAGTGCGCCTTGAATCCAGTACGGTGACGCCCTTTCCGCCAGCTTCTGGGAGAAGCATCGCAGCATGTAAGGTGCGGCAGACATTCTCCACATGCGCCAGAGGCCAGCGGTTTTGTCCCTTCCACTTTCCGAAATGGAACACAAAGGGGGATGTTCTAAGGTAGCTCACTGTGCGTGGCGTAATGGTGGTGTCTCCGTTTCCGAACACAACGCAAGGCCGCACACACGCGAATCTTTCTGGCGGCAGGTTTTCCGCAAGCCATTGCTCCGATTGGATTTTGTACTTGGGATAGGGATTTGTCACGTTGTCATCAAATGGGAGCTGCTCCTCCGTTTCGCCATGAAAGTCCTTGAGACCATAAACATCCGCCGTTGAAAGATATACAAAGCGCTTTACGCCATGTCGCAACGAAAGGTATGCAAGTTGCTTGACCGCCTCGAAGTTGGCTATGCGGAAGTCCTCGTCCCGTCCCACATCGCTGGCAAGTGCCGCGATGTGCAGCACATAGTCGTATTTGTGCGATGTGAACAGCGCATCCAGACTGCCTGGCTCGCCAAGTTCGGCTTGGACTGCCTCGGTGCCAGATGAGCTGAAGCGCTCGCAGATGTTGCGGTGAACCATTCCTGTGACGGTGTAGCCTTTTTGGGCAAAATACACCGCTGCATTTGAGCCAATGTAGCCGCCTGCGCCTGTTATGAGTATCCTTTCCATGATGTCAATCGAAGAGCGCGTCCCAATACTTTGCCGTGACGGAAAGCCAATTCTCTTTTGGGACATTTCTATAGTCGGGAGGCGCCTCTTTCATGACGCCGAATTTGCCATCGAAGAGCAGGTGTATCTGATTTTCGCTGGAATCATCGCAGAAGTGCCCTGTGCCGATTTTGATTCCATCCTTGCACACGGCACCCTCTGGCAATGCGAATAGCAGCTCGTATTCACCTATGCCGCCCACCAGCGTCCAGCCAGCTTGTGCTCCTGCTGGCAGCAGCTTTTGCACTTCGGGCGAAAGCACGGCCTTTACATCCAAGTCCAGGCACAGTCCCTGGTTTACGCGGCGGATATTCTCCAATGCGTCAAGCAGGCCGCCGCTGGTGTCGGTGGCAAAAATGGCGTTTTGAGGCACTGGCTGGCGCAAGGCGAAGATGGGCAGCCTTTGCCCGCAGAAAATTGCTGCGTTCGCCTCGCCCAACGGACCGCTGGAATACAGGTCAAAGTCAATGCGTTGGGAAGCAATGCGCCTTATGGGCTTGCCTGTGTGGGCGGTTACGGTGGCTGTCCAAATCCACTCGCTTGAGGCGCCTATGTCGCCGCCTATGCATTTGGCTCCGTAATGGGTCAAAACCTTATTGATGCCTTCTGACACGTCCTTGTAGAAATCCAGACCGTGAGCCGAATCGCAGGACCAGCTCTGCAACAGGCATTCTGGCATGGCGCCGCTTGCAAGAATGTCCGAACAGGCGGCGTATGCCATCTGATGTCCTATTTGCCTAGGCGTCAGATTTCGGAAGAAGTCCTCCCTCTCCGAAAAGGAGTCCATGGAGTACAACGCGAAGCCTCCGTGGTCAGGCAGAATCTCGGCGTCAGCCAGATATGGTGTATTGCCAAATACATTGGCGAATGTTTCGATCAATTCGTGTTCCTGCATTGTTTTGCTATTTATCCACAGATTGACGCAGATTAGCACAGATTGTTTTTATTACTATTGAAATCTGTAATAATCTGCGTCAATCTGTGGATGATTTTGTTATCAGGCGCAGTTTGCGTGGTGAGAATGAGATTTGCAGCGGTAGTTCTCCGTGCGGGTCTCCATCAAACTCCACATTAACTGCCGTTTCGGATGTTATTGTGGAAGTCCCTTTGACTAGGCGCAATTCGCCGCAGGGCTCTCCCTTGTAGAGTTTGGGTATGAGAAGAAACCAATCAAAAAATGAGAGGTTACGCACAAACCAGATTGCGTATGCGTCATCGTCAAGAGGCTGAAGTGATATTTTCAGGCCGCTTGCAATGTATGGAATGCGTGTTATCAGAAAATGATTGCAGTTCTGCATGCAATCATCGTTGATGCACAAGTTCCATTTTCTGTTCCTGAGCAGATTGCGAAGCACGGCTAGGAAAGTGCCCAGTTTGTCACCAAAGAATGGGCGTATGCGATTGGCGAGGTTCGCAATGTCCGCTCCCATTCCAAGATTGCATGAGCAGAAGAAGCAGTGCCCATTTGCCTGGAGAACTGGAACTTCCCTACAATGCGCTTGCCGCAGCAGGCGGATTGCCTCGTCTGCATCAGTCGGAATGTTGTGGAAACGACAGAAGTCTGGACTGGTGCCCATGTAGATGACACCGAAGCGCAGTGTGGTGTCTGGGTTGGACATTACACCATCCGCTACTGCATTTATGGTGCCGTCTCCGCCGCAGGCGACTATGGTTTCGTAGCCAGATGCCGTGCGTGCAAGGGGGGAGGCCTCCTCAATGCTTTTCAGCGGTACAAAGTCCGCCTCAGGCATCTTTGCGGCGAGGCTTTGCCAGCGTTTGCCAGCATTGCCGCCATTCGAGGAAGGATTTACTAAGACCAGATATCTCATTGTTTTTGAGTGGACTGTGGACAGTGGACAGTGGACTGTGGACTGTGGTCAGTGGACTGTGGACTGTGGTCAGTGGACTGTTTGGTGCGCGAGGCGAAAGCCTCGCGTTTGGCACTGGCGCACTTATCTGCGGCTTTCGCCGCAGGCACCAGACAGTCCACTGTCCACTTTGTAGATGCCTATGGAATCATAGACTTTTGTGGGAGTCCCTGGTGACCAATTCTGGATGAGTTTTTCCGTCTTTGTCCAGGGGAGAGGCAGTGTTTCCTCCGCATGTTGCGCGATTTCGGAGGCGTGAATATGGCAAGTCCATTCTTCGCAAGGGATTGCAAAGCATTTTCGCATACGTGCGTATGCAGTTTCCAATGGCGTGTCATTGAGATTGCCGAAGGAGATGTTCACGAATTCGCAGGGCTGTACTTCGCCTGATGCACCGATGTAGAATCTGTCTATTCCGCCACAGCAGCAGCCCAGCATTTCGGGCGATTCCTCGAACACCTGCGCTGTCAGCACAGGTGAATTGGGCTCGCTTGAGGAATTGTATCTGAGCTGCGCCTCTTTTGCAATGCGGATTGCCTTTTGGCTGAGTGCCGTGTCAAAGGATTTTCCCATCCAGCCGCCACATGCCTTGGGATGAATGAGCTGGATGTAGTCACAGTTATGCTCCTTTGCAAGAGACATGATCTCGTCAATGCCGCCATTGACGATTTGCTCGTCCGTAAGCACCGTGTTGAACCCGACCAGCATTCCCGCCTCCTGGCAGTCATGCAGAAAATCCAGTGCACGCTGCCAGGCACCTTTGATGCCAGTGAATGCATCGTGCTCATCAGGATTCACCGAATGTATTGAACTCATGACGCCAGTGACTTTAAGCTCGGCCAGACGGCGTATCTTCTCTGGCGTGGCAGAATGCCCCGTGCTGTTCACCCAGACCTCAAGTCCGCTGATTTCTGAGAGAACCGCCTCAAGACGTTCCATGCGCAGCAGTGGTTCGCCTCCTTCGACTGCCCATGCCACCACACCGAAATCACGCAACTTCCGCACGTTTTCAAGCAAAATCGGAAGTGGCAGTTCCTGTGGAGCGTCTTTGCATTGGTAGCAATGCGGGCAATGATAGGCGCAGGCCTTGCTTATTGACAGCACGACGCTGACAGGGCGCGGCGGCTTACGAAGTACCTTGTCCTCTATCGCAGTGAAGAATG
>JAFZZD010000191.1 GCA_017615955.1 Victivallales bacterium | reverse complement strand
TTGTTCCCGCTAAGGCAACCTGAGTGGGCGCCGCCTCGGCGCCCACATAAAAAAGGAAACCCATGAAATACGACTACATCATCAGAGGTGCGACTTGCTACGGCTGCGGAATGGCGGCTGGCTTGAAGGGCAATGTGCTTGTGCTGGAGGAAAGCGTGGTGCCTGGCAGTGACTGGGCGCTGGGCTTTGACGCGGGCTACTGGGAGGAGCCACTTGTCACAAAGCCAGCCATCGACTTCAGGGTGGCGCTGCTCTCACATCAGGCACTCTCCGAGGATGGACGGTTCTGCATTGGGGCATTGGCACCGCTTATGGCAAAATGGTGTCTTGACCACAATGTGCGCATAGAGTTCAGCTGCAATGTGCTGTCATGCAACGAAAACACCATTACAGTCATGGGCGTTGACGGGCAAAAGCAATATGAGACCGAGCATTTCATCGATGCGCGGCCCCGTGTGTTCAACGGCATGAAATACGCCACTGGCCTGGTGCTTTTCAAGGACAGTTCGCTGCCACTTGGCACATACGGGGACTTCATTCTCAGGCCCAGCATAATAGAGGGCGAATACTACATCGCCCTGCCCTGCCCCTGCACGGAAAAATGGCCAGAGGCAAGACTTGCGTTCCATGCGGCATGGGACAGAAGGCCGCCCGCTTTGGAAAAGGCACAACTCCAGCTTATCGGCGTGCAATTCAGCTATGGCAATGCGCCGAACCCCGCCGCCGCCATTGAATATGGCTATCTCTGGGCAAAGGAGGTGCTGGAAAAATGAAATACGATGTAATCGTTGTGGGTTTTGGCAATGGAGGCATGACGGCGGCCATCGCGGCGGCTCGCCAGGGCGCGAAGGTGCTGGTGCTGGAGCGCAGCACGTATGCTGGCGGCACACTCACAGGCGGCGGCGTAAATGGCTTCTATGGCAGGCATCCATACGGCCTGATTGCAGAACTGCAGAACACGAAGAACCTGTACTACAAGCAGCACTCATGCTCCAGCATCGAAGGTTGGAAAATCATTCTCGAAGACGAATTGTCCAAGGCCAATGGCCAGGTCATCTACAATGCAGTCTGCCAGGAGCTGCTGCTTGAAGGCAGGCGGGTGCACGGCATCAAGTGGGAAGACGAGGAAGGACTGCACCAGGCAGAGGCAAATGTCATCATAGACGCCACGGCGGACGCCCGCATCTGCGAAATGGCAGGGTGCAAATGCACACTGGGCCGCTCCATAGACAATAGATGCAACACATTCACCACCAGCATGCTCACCGCAAGGCAGGACAATGTGTTTGTCACCAACTTTGACGCGGGGCGCATCAACCAGTATTCCAGCAAAGGCTACTATGAGGCAATCATCAACGGCCTCATAGACCATATAAAGGACAGCTTTGCCTCCGACACAGACACAGCACACTACCTGGCCGCCGCAGATGTCAGCGGCCTCCGTGAAGGCAAGCACATTGTCGCAGAGCAGACGCTTACATTGGCGGACTTCTTTGACGGAAAACTCAACGACTGCCCTGACCTGATTGGCTATGCGCACAGCAACATTGACATACACGCCAATGACATGCCCCTGGAAAGCACGACCTTCCAAGACTGGATGATAGGCGCCTCCATGTGGGGCACGGAAGTGTGGTTCCCAATCACGCGTGGCTCGCTGGTGCCCCAGGGATACAAGGGACTGCTGGTGGCGGGACGCCACTTTGGCTGTGACCATGACTACGGGCAGGCAGTCCGCATGGGCGACCACATCGGGCGCATGGGCGAGGCGGCTGGCGTAATGGCGGCATTGGCCTCGGACGGCGATGTATTGACCATACCAATGGATGACATTCTCTCCAAGATGGAGGACATGCCCAATCCAATGGGGGAGAACCGCTCTTTCATGGCATTGAATGACGATGAGATTCTGGCTGGCCTTTCATCAGACAAGCCAGGCTTCGCCATCTGGTCCGCGCGTTGCAGGCGAATTTCGGAGAAATTGCACCAGTGGCTTGCAGAGGCGGAGGACAATTCCATGCTGAAGTACAATGCGGCATTCGCCCTGGCGCTGCTGGGAGACAATGCAGCAATTCCTGAACTGCTGAAGCTGCTTAATGCCAGGGACGAATATGCCCCAACCACCAGCCGCAAATACAATCACAAGCGTGGCTATGTGGCGGCATATCTGCTGGGAAGACTTGCCGCAAAGGAGGCCATGCAGCCGCTATTGGACGTCATTCGCGACAGGGACATGCAGGACAAGTACGAATACCATACCCACGCAATAGCCGCACTGGTGAGGATCGCCAATGCGCATCCCGAAACAAAAGACGCAATATACGCAGAACTCAAGGCATTGGCGAACGACAGGAACTGGCGCATTGAGGCACGGCTGAAAGGCACACAGAGATATGTGCCAGTGGATGACGTCTTCCGCGAATATATCAACTGTACGGTATGTCGGGGGTAGCCAGCGCGTCCCGCGCTGGAAAGAACCGCTCACTCCGAATGTCGAAATTATTCGGTGCTGAAGCAGCCAGCGCGTCTCGCGGACGGAAAGACCTGCCTGGCAATTTGCGACTAGCAGTCCATGGCAATTGTATATTCTTGTGTAGTGGTTCTTTCCAGCGCGGGACGCGCTGGCTACCTCCAACCGTACCACTATCCAATTTCACACACTCTCAATAGTGTTGCCACGGCAATAAGAAGTGGGGACGATATATCCAGTGATATTCAGAAGCTAATATGCCTGGATGATCTTTTCCGACAATGGACAGCGTCCGCCCATGGACACTTCAATCGTTGGCATTGGCAGTGATATTGACGTTTTTCAGCATGATCTGGCCCACATTGTGGGCATCCACGGAAAATCCAAATGGCCAATCGCCGTTAATAAATCCTGTGTGGACAGGTTCGCCATTTACGAAAACCAGCAGGTTCTTTCTATATAGCTTGAATTGTATGTGATACCAGCCATATACGTCAAGCGGCGGAATGCCGCTTGTCATGTTCTTTCCATTGTTGCCTGTTGCAAAGAATATCGAATCGCCTTTGGAATCGCAATGCCATGCCAGGTCCAGAAATGTACCCTTGCCATTGTCCACCTTGAAATGAATAACGCCGGCTCTTCTGCGGCGGGCGTCAAGTGACAGGGTATGACCTGACTCCAGCAGTTGCACCAGCTTGAGTTCACCCAGCATATCGTCCCCCATAAGCACTGGTACCTTGCCTTTCGCAGATGGCATCTGCCATACATACCACCCTGCACGTTCACCCTGCCAATATCCCAATGTGCTGGTCAGCGAGATGTATTTTTCCCTGAAAAAGTTCTCCATCACATAGTCCTTGCCAAAGAAATATGCGCCTGCCAGGAGCATGACCGCCAGTACAATGCTCATTGCCCGCCAGGCCCGCATTATTTGGAAGCCCCTGTTCTTTTCAATGGAGGGCTGGATTTTCTCCAGGTCCCGTTTTAGTTCGGGATAGCTGTCATATCTGTCCCCTGGATTGGCACTGCCCATTTTTGCAATGATCTTTGCAAATGCGGCACTCACTTTGACTTTATTTCCAGCCAATTTAGGAATATCATTTTCCAGCTTGAATGCAAACATCTCCTTTACATCCTCAAATTGGAAAGGTGGCTTGCCCGTCAGCATGAAAACTGCGGTTCCCGCCAGAGCGTACATATCAGCCTTCAAGTCAATATCGTCTGGTGCAACAATCTGTTCAGGGGCCATGTAATTGGGGCTGCCCTGCACCAGTGTGCGCTTGCTGTCCGCAACCGCGTCTCTCAATGCCTTTACCGCCAGGCCAAAGTCGCAGATTTTTATGCGTGTGTCGCTATCGTTGAAAAGTTCCCTTAAACTACGTGCGCTGAAGTTCTTTTCATTGTAAACGAGGATATTGTCCGGCTTGATATCGCGATGGATGAAGCCCTTTCCATTGACGTATGCAAGGGCATGGAGCACCTCCAGCATGATATGGAGGACAATATCCTCAGGCATGGGGCCGTATTTCTTCACCAGGCTGCCCACGCTCATGAAACCAGGCACATATTCCATCATCAGGAATATCCGTCCTTTTGAATAGATGACGTCGTAGCAGGAGACGATATTCGGGTGATTGATGGCGCCCAGCGTGACTGCCTCGTTCTTCAGTCCAGCCTTGAGTTCGGGGTCGTATGCGACATTGACTTTGAGTGCCTTAACTGCAACCAACCTGTTGAGATGCGTCTGTTTTCCCAGATATACGCAGCCCATGCCGCCCATACCCAGCACCGACACCAGCTCGCATCCCGGAAGCTTGATTTGCCTGGCCTCCGCATCCAGTGGTTTTCCAGGGTAAATGCAGCTCTTCTCGGTCTTGTCATGCAATACCGCAGTGTCTTCCTTCATGCCCTCATTGCTTATTTCAGGAGGAGAAACTTGTTTCTCCCCCGATGCAATCGGGTCATTTTTAGTATCGTTATGCTCAATACTCA